>NZ_JBAKHL010000031.1:0-31040 GCF_036902715.1 Micromonospora sp. CPCC 205546 | reverse complement strand
CCGACCCAACCTCCGCGCGATCGACCGCATCGACTCACCCTCAGCCCGACCCAACCCGATCTGCTCCCGCTCCAGCGAACTCAACCTTGATGCCACGACCACCCCAACGAAGATCCCGGAAGGGTGTTGCAACCACCGGTTGAGTCCGCCTCCAGGGGCCGTTTCCTACCAAGATCTCGACGCTGTCTCCCGCTGGCCGCTCGACTCCGCCTCGCATGGGTCTCGGGACGATCAGGACGTCATCGTGGGTCAGGCGACGTGGCCACGCCTCCCGATGATCGCCGGCGACCATCCGGCCGACGGCGGACACGGTCGGGATGCCCGTCGCCCCTGAATCCGGGCCCGTCGTCCCGGGCCCGTCGTCTCGTGCCCGTCGCTCGTCGTCTCCGGCTCGTCGTCCCAGGCCGCGTCGCTCGTCGTCCCCGGCCCGTCGTCCCAGGCACGTCGCCCGTCTTCCCGGGTCTGTCGTTCGGGTCTGTCGTTCCGGGTTCGTCTTCCCGTGGCCGTCGGTCGTGGCTCGTGGCGCGCCCGGCTAGGGTCGTGGGGTGGCCCGACGTGTGGTGGTGGCGTTGTTCGGACCGGTGGCCTGGGCGCCACCCGGCATCGACCCCGTGGCCTGGCGGGCCGCACTCGCCGAGGACGTGGTCGACCTGCTCGCCACCCTCAACGAGGTGGAGACGGCCGTCGCCGTCACCCCGGCCGACCGCCGGCTGGCCGACGCGGTGGTCTGGCCGGACACGGCGGTGTACGAGGTGCCCGAGGCGACTCCGAACGCCGTCTTCGCCGCCCTCGCCGACGCCGGCTACGACCAGGCTGCCGTGATCGCCGGCGACGCGCCGGACGTACCGGGCCTGACCATCGGCAAGCTGCTGCGCCCGCTCACCACCCGGCCGGTCGCGGTCGCCCCGGTCGAGGGCGGTGGGCCGGGGCTGCTCGGCGTGGCCGCGCGGCTGCCCGTACCGGCATGGCTGCCGGCGCTGGACATGGAGACCACGCGGCCCACGGCCGTGCGCGCGGCGGCCCCGCGACCCGGCGACCTGGCGGTCACCCCAGCCTGGCGACGCCTGCGCGGGCCGGACGACCTGGCCTTCCTCGATCCGGCCGTGGAGGGCTGGGAGACCACCCGCGCCCTGCTCTCCGGCACCGCCCAGCCCCGCTGACCGGAGCACGGCTCGGCCGCCTGACCGCTGCTGGCGTCGCTCGACCTCCGCCCGACCCGTGGTGGGTCGGGCGGCATCCGCCGTCGGGCGGGTCAGGGGCGGGCGTCGCCGTCCTCGGTGCCGTCGTCCGGGCGCTTCTGCTCCGGCTCACCCGGGGCCTTCTGGTCCGGCCCACCCGGAGCCTTCTCCTCCGGGCCGCCCGGCGCGCTGAAGTCGAAGCTCTCCAGCTCGCCGAGGTCCCACTCGGACATCGCGAAGGCCACCGGGTCGGCGAAGTCGTCGTCGGAGGGGAGCAGGTCGGGGTGGCCCCACAGGGCGTCCCGGCCGGCGATGCCCCGGTGCTCGGTCAGCGCCGCCCAGAGCGCCGCCGCCTCGCGCAGCCGGCGCGGACGCAGCTCCAGGCCGACCAGCGCCGCGAAGGTCTGCTCGGCCGGGCCGCCGGCGGCCCGACGGCGGCGGAACGCCTCGCCGAGACTCACGACGTTGGGCAGCCGGCCGCTCGCCGCGCTGTCCACCACGTGGCACACCCAGCCCTCGACCAGGGCCAGGGCGGTCTCCAGCCGGGCCAGGGACGCCTTCTGCGCCGGGCTGTCCTCCGGGGTGAAGATGCCCTCCAGCGCGATCGCCTGCATCGACTCCGGGTCGGTCGGGTCGACCCGGCCCATCGCCTCCTCGATCGCCTCCCGGTTGACCCGGATGCCGGCGGCGTACATCTCCACGGCGTTGAGCACGTGCCCGCGCAGCCACGGCACGTGCTGGAAGAGCCGCTGGTGGGCCGCCTCGCGCAGGGCCACGTAGAGGCGCACCTCGTCCTCGGGCAGCTCCAGGCCCTCGCCGTACGCCCGGATGTTGGCCGGGATCAGCGCGGCCGTGCCCGCCGGGCCGAGCGGCAGCCCGATGTCGCCGGCGGAGAGCACCTCCGCGGCGAGCGAGCCGAGCGCCTGGCCGAGCTGGCCGCCGAAGAGCGCGCCGCCGAGGGTGGCGACCATCGACTGCATCGGGCCGAGCTGGGCACGCGCCTCCGGCGGCACCAGGTCACCCATCGCGCCGACCATGCGGCTGGCCACCGGGTCGCAGAGCTTGCGCCAGACGTCGAGCGTCTTGTAGATCCACTCGTTGCGGTTCCAGGCCAGCGAGGTCTGGATGCCCGAGGGCAGGGCGGAGGCCGGCTCCAGCCACAGGTCGGCGAGGCGCAACGCCTCCTCGACCGCGTTGCGCTCGTAGGGCGACACCGCCGGATCGCCCGAGGCGGCGAGCTGGCTGGCGGCCACCTGCCGGGCCAGGTCCCAGTTGACCGGCCCACTGCCCGACGCGGAGAGCAGGTGCTGCAACTGCGACATGAACTGCTGCATCTGCGCGGGATCGTTGGGGTCTGGTGGTTGCCCACCCGGGAGCGCGAAACCGAACGGAATATCAGGCACGACGTCTACGGTACGCGCGCCGCGCCCCAGGTAGCCGTCGCTGGCGTTGCGCTGAGGGCGAAGTCGCGATTCACCCGCCGGGGGCCCCGATCCCGGTCGGTACGCTCTGCCGCATGAGACGTCGCGGCGTGACCGTCCTGCTCGGTGCTCTGCTCACCGCTCTGCTCAGCATCGGCGTGCTCGGCGCGCCCATCCCGTACGTGGTGCTCGGCCCGGGGCCGACGGTCGACACGCTGGGCAAGGAGAACGGCAAGGAGGTCATCCAGGTCAACGGCCGGGAGACGTCCACCTCCGCCGGCCAGCTCCGGCTGACCACGGTCGGGGTGCAGCCCTCGGTCAAGCTGCGCTCGGCGATCCAGGGCTGGTTCTCCGACGACGAGGCGGTGGTGCCGCGCGAGCTGGTGTACCCGCCGGGGGAGAGCCGCGAGGAGGTCGAGGAACGCAACGCGGAGGACTTCAAGGTCTCGCAGACCAGCGCGGAGACCGCGGCGCTGCGCGAGCTGGGCTACCCGGTGCGGGTGGTGGTCAAGAACGTCTCCGCCGACGGCCCGGCGGCCGACGTGCTCAAGTCCGGCGACGTGCTGACCTCGGTCGACGGGCAACCGGTACCGCTGGCCGCCCGCCTCACGGAGCTGATCCGGGCGAAGCCGGCCGGGACCGTGCTGGAGATCGGCTACACCCGCGCGGGCGCCGCCGCGACGGCGGAGGTCACCAGCCGGGAGCAGGACGGCCGGCCCCGCATCGGCGTGGAGATCGAGCAGCAGCAGCCGCACCCGTTCACCCTCAACATCGACCTGGAGGACATCGGCGGACCGAGCGCCGGCCTGATGTTCGCCCTCGGCATCGTGGACAAGCTGACGCCGGACGACCTGACCGGCGGGAAGGTCATCGCCGGCACCGGCACGATCGACGACTCCGGGCAGGTGGGCCCCATCGGCGGCATCGCCCAGAAGCTGGTGGGCGCGAAGGACGCGGGCGCGGTGGCCTTCCTGGTGCCGGCGGCGAACTGCGCCGAGGCCGTACGCAACCCGCAGCCCGGGCTGCCGTTGCTGAGGGTCGGCTCGCTGGACGAGGCGCTGACCGCGCTCGAGACGTTGCGCGCCGGGGGCCAGCCGACCCGCTGCTGATCCGAGCGCGGGGGGGTTCCGGCGGGCGGGGCGACGAGCGGCGGCGTCCGCACCGGCCGTCCGCCCATCCACGCTCCTGCCGCCGGGCACTCGCCGTGTGACCTTGGACCGACACGTTCAGGAACACCCCGTACTCTGGGTGCCTGGTCGGAGCCGATCACATCGAGCGTGCGGAGCCAACAGTGGTCATGAAGAGCAGCAGCCCCCTGCCGAGGATGAGCCGACGCGGTCGCGTCACGATCGGTGTCCTGGTCGGGGTGTTCGTGCTCTTCACCCTGCTCGGCTGGGGTGTCCAGGCGTGGACGGACTGGCTGTGGTTCGACGAGGTCCGCTACACCGGGGTCTTCACCGGGGTGCTGACGACCCGGCTGCTGCTCTTCTTCGTCGTCGGCCTGGGCATGGCGCTGATCGTCGGCGGCAACCTCTGGCTGGCCCAGCGGCTGCGCCCGCGCATGCGCCCACACTCGCCCGAGCAGGCCACCCTGGAGCGTTACCGGATGCTGCTGGGCCCCCGGCTCGGTCTGTGGATCGCGCTGGTCGCCGCCGTGGTCGGCCTCTTCGCCGGGCTGTCGGCGCAGAGCCGGTGGAACCAGTGGCTGCTCTTCCGCAACGGCGGGGACTTCGGCGTGACCGACCCGGAGTTCGGCATCGACGTCGGCTTCTACGTCTTCCAGCTGCCGTTCCTGCGCTACCTGCTCGGGGTCGGCTTCACCGCGGTGGTGCTCTCCGTGATCGGCGCGCTCGCCGTGCACTACATCTTCGGCGGCGTACGGCTGCAGGGCGTCGGCGACCGGATGACCAACGCCGCCCGGGCCCACCTGAGCACGCTCGTCGCGGTCTTCGTCGTGCTGAAGGCGCTCGCGTACGTGCTGGACCGGCGCGCGATGCTGCTGGAGTACGGCAACGGCCCCGTCTACGGCGCCGGCTACGCCGACGTCAACGCGCTGCTGCCGGCCAAGGAGATCCTCGCCTACATCTCCATCGTGGTGGCGATCGCGATCATCGTGTTCTCCAACGCCTGGATGCGCAACCTGGTCTGGCCGGGCATCTCGCTGGCCCTGCTGGGCGTCTCCGCCGTCGCCATCGGCGGCATCTACCCCTGGGCGGTGCAGACCTTCGAGGTCAAGCCCAGCGCGAAGGAGAAGGAAGCGCCCTACATCGAGCGCAGCATCAAGGCCACCCGCGCGGCGTTCGGCCTGGAGGCGGCCACCACCACGCCGTACGCGGCGAGCAACCTGACCCCGCCGGCGAGCCTCGCCACGGACACCTCCGTGGTGCCGAACATCCGGCTGCTCGACCCGCAGCTGGTCTCCGAGACGTACACGCAGCGCCAGCAGGTCCGGCAGTTCTACGACTTCGGCGAGAAGCTGGACGTCGACCGGTACGGGGTCAACGGCAAGGTGCAGGACTACGTGGTGGGCCTGCGCGAGGTCAACTACCGGCAGTTGACGCCGCAGCAGAACACCTGGATCAACCGGCACACCGTCTACACCCACGGCTACGGGCTCGTGGCGGCGCCCGGCAACCGGGTGGTCTGCGGCGGCCAGCCCTTCTTCGTCTCCGGCTTCCTGGGCGACCCGCAGGAGCAGCAGAAGGAGCAGGGCCAGCAGACGACCGAGCAGTGCGCCTCGCAGACCGAGCAGATCGCGGCGAAGCAGCCCCGGGTCTACTACGGCGAGCGGATGGACGCCAGCGACTACGCGATCGTCGGTCAGACCGACCCGGCGCGCAAGGCGGAGTTCGACCGCCCGGTCGGCGAGGGCGGCGAGTCCTACACCTACACCGGTGAGGGCGGCGTCGAGATCGGCTCGTTCACCCGGCGGCTGCTCTACGCGATCAAGGAGCAGGAGTCGAACTTCCTGCTCTCCGACGCGGTCAACGACAACTCCAAGCTGCTCTACGTGCGCAACCCGCGCGACCGGGTGGAGAAGGTCGCCCCGTTCCTCACCCTCGACGGCGACCCCTACCCGGCGGTGGTGGACGGCCGGATCCAGTGGATCATCGACGGTTACACCACGGCGGCGACCTACCCGTACGCCGAGCGGATCAACCTCCAGGAGCAGACGACCGACGAGCTGACCGGGCGGGGCACCTTCCAGCTCGCCCGGGAGAACGTCAACTACATCCGCAACTCGGTGAAGGCGACCGTCGACGCGTACGACGGCACGGTCCGGCTCTACGAGTTCGACGAGACCGACCCGGTGCTCAAGGCGTGGAACAAGGCGTTCGGCGGTGACCTGGTGGTGCCGAAGGCGGAGATCCCGGCGGAGCTGGCCGAGCACTTCCGCTACCCGGCCGACCTGTTCAAGGTGCAGCGCAACCTGCTGACCCGGTTCCACGTGACCGACCCCGGCGCCTTCTACTCGGAGACGGACTTCTGGCAGGTGCCGAACGTGCCGGACGCCCCCGACACCGGCCAGAAGCAGCCGCCCTACTACCTCTTCACGCAGTTCCCCGGCCAGGAGTCGGCGCGCTTCCAGCTCACCTCGGCGGTCACCCCGAACGGCCGGGAGAACCTGGCGGCGCTGATCTCCGGGTCGTACGTCGACGGGCAGCCGAAGCTGGAGGTGCTCGACCTGCCCGACCAGACCCGGATCTCCGGCCCGGTGCAGGTGCACCAGTCGATGACCAACAACGCCAACATCCGCCAGCAGCTCAACCTGCTGCAGTCCCAGCAGGCCCAGGTGCAGTACGGCAACCTGCTCTCCCTGCCGTTCGGCGACGGCATGCTCTACGTCGAGCCGGTCTACGTGAAGACGGCCGCGCAGAACGCGCCGCCGCTGTTGCAGCGGGTGCTGATGTCGTACGGCGACGGCGGCTCCTACGTGGTGCTGGCCAACAGCGTGGCCGACGGCATCAAGCAGCTCATCGAGCAGGGCAAGCAGGCCACCACCCCGGGCACCCCGCCGCCCGCCGGCGGGACCCCGCCGCCGCCCGGGGGCACCCCACCGGGCGGGACCGCGCCCCCGCTCACCGGCGAGCTGGCCGAGGCGGCGAACCGCGTCCAGACCGCCATCGCGGAGGTCCGGGCCGCGCAGACCTCGGGCGACTTCGAGCGGTACGGGCGCGCGTTGAAGGCGCTGGACGAGGCGCTCACCGCCTTCCAGCGGGCCCAGCAGTCCGCGAGCGCCCCGACCCCGGGGGCGAGCGCCCCGGCGGCCCCGTCGCCCGGTGCCAGCGCGCCGGCGTCCCCGGCAGCGAGCGGCAGCGCCGCACCGACCCCGGGCGGCTGACCCGTACCACCCCGCGGCGCCCCCGGCCCACGGACCGATTCCGGTCCCGACGCCGGGGGCGCCGTCGTTTGGCGCGACGGCCGGCCCGCCGCCCGCACCCACGCCCCGGGCCTGTCCGTGGCATCCGGCCACGGAGCCCGCCACAGAAAACACGTTGGCGGATCACGGCGGTCGCTGCTAGTTTCCCCGAGCCGTGCGAGAGACCGAGGAGGTGGTACCCGTGAACGTTTCGACATGGGTGCTCCCCTCCGGGGTCACGGTCGGGCGATAGGTCGTCCGGGAGCGCCGTTCACGAGCACTCCCGAAAGGCACGACCATGCGATTCACCACTGAGCAGCGCCTCGATGACGGCGTCCTCGAACGCGAGTTCACCCTCGACGGGATCCCCGGCATCCTGTGGACGCCCGGATCCGCAGCGGCACCGGTCCCGCTGATCCTGCTCGGCCACCCCCCGCTCGGACTGCGCAAGATGTATCCCCGCCTGGTGGCGCGGGCCCGGCACGCTGCGGCGGATGGCTTCGCCGCGGCCACCATCGAGCTCCCCGGCAGTGGTGACCGGCCCCGTTGGGGCGCCGTCGAGCAGGCCCGCGTCGACCTGCGCCGGGCTGTGGAGGCCGGCGAGCCGGTCAGCGCCGAGATCATCGACGCCCTCGTCCTCCCGCTCGTCGACAAGGCGGTCCCGGAATGGCAGGCCGCCCTGGATGCCCTCCTGTCGCTGCCCGAGATCGGTGGCCCGGTGGGGTACTCGGGCGGAGTGATCTCCGTTGGCATCCGGCTTGCGGTGGTCGAGCCGCGCATCGTGGCCGCCGGCTTCTTCGCCGGGAGTCTCGTGCCTCGCACCATGTTCGAGGAGGCCCGGCAGGTCACCATTCCGCTGCATGTCCTGCTGCAGTGGGATGACGAGGGCAACGACCGGCAGGCGGCCCTGGACCTGTTCGACGCCTTCGGCTCCAGGGAGAAGACGCTGCACGCCAACATGGGCGGACACACCGGTGTCCCGCAGTTCGCAGGGGAGGACGCGGCCAGGTTCTTCGCCCGGCACCTACGCCGGCCGCGGGCCGGGGCCGACCTGTAGACGCGCCCCGGTGGCCTGGTCGGACGCTGCCAGAGTTCGCGCAGGCCAGGTCGGGCCTTCGCGGCAGCGATCAGCTCGCGGGCGACGGCGCCGAGCCGGCTGCCGGCTGGCGGTCTCCGCCATCGAGGACTGGCTGCGTCCCGGCGTACGCCGGGGTCGTTTTGCGGCAACGGGGGTGGGTGGGATACGGTATACGAACCGACGCGGGGTGGAGCAGCTCGGTAGCTCGCTGGGCTCATAACCCAGAGGTCGCAGGTTCAAATCCTGTCCCCGCTACCACGTCGGAGCGGCCCCGAGGAGATTTCCTCGGGGCCGTTCCGCGTTCGACGAGGTGTCGTCCTGGCGTACGGCGTTCAGCTGCTGAATAGTCAGAAACCGTGATGTCACCACTCATCCGTGCGCAGAAGGTTCGCAAGGCCTACCACTCCGAGGTGGAGACCGTGTGGGCCGCACGAGACGTGGACTTCGAAGCTCGCCCGGGTGAGTTCGTGTGCATCCATGGTGCCAGCGGCTCGGGCAAGTCGACGCTGCTGAACCTGATGGCCGGCCTGGATCTCGCCGATTCCGGCGAGATCCGGATCAGCGGCGTCGACGTCACCACCGCGAACGAGCGGCAGCGCGCGCATCTGCGGCTCGAAACCGTCGGCGTCGTGTTCCAGGATCACAACCTGATCGAGGAATTCACGGCCGTGGAGAACGTCGCACTGCCCTCGGAGGCGCGCGGCATGCCGGCTGAGGCTGCGCGAGCCGAAGCCGCGGACCAACTGCGCCGAGTCGGGCTGGAAGGCCTCGACAACCGGCTACCCCGACAGTTGTCCGGCGGACAGCGCCAACGGGTCGGGATCGCACGGGCGCTGACGGGACAGAGAGCCGTTCTCCTGGCCGACGAGCCGACCGGGGCGTTGGACTCCGCCGCCACCGAGGGTCTGTTCGCGCTGATCCGCGCCTTGTGCGACCAGGGAGTCACGGCCGTGGTCTGCTCGCACGATCGGCGGTGCCGCGACTACGCCGACACCCGCTACGAGATCATCGACGGGCGCTTGGAATCCCGTCCATGACCGGAGGAAGCTCCCCGCTACCCGAGCCCAGACGTACGCCCTGCGCAGTTACCTGACCCGCCTGGTATCCATCGGCATACCCGGCACCTGGGCACGTCACGTCCTGCTCCACCAGTACGGCATCCTCATCGCCACGAGCACCCTGCTCGGTCTCGGCATCGCCCTACCGCCCACGGTGGTCGTCGCCCTACGAATCTCCGGCTTCGTCCTGAGCATCCCCTGGGCGCAACTGCTCACCCTCCTCGCCGCGATCTACCTCGCCACCGCCCTGGCCGCGCTTCGCTCCGCCCTCAGCCTCCGCGCCCGCGAGCCGGTCGGCACAGGTCCCTGACGCCATTCCAGGGGCGGTCGCCGCTCACGTCCGCGCTGGTCAGGAGGCATTCCCGGCGGGATGAGGGGGTCCGCTGATCAACCGGGCGGCGGGTGCGCTAGAGTTAACGAGCCGACGCGGGGTGGAGCAGCTCGGTAGCTCGCTGGGCTCATAACCCAGAGGTCGCAGGTTCAAATCCTGTCCCCGCTACCACGTCGGAAAGGCCCCGGAGATCATCTCCGGGGCCTTTCCGCATCCGACATCCGGCGTCGCCGCGCCCTCGGTACGGGCCTGCCCGTCGACTCCGGCCGGGCCGACCGGGCGGCGCCGCCGAAGTTCCTCTGCGACCGACGTGCCGAGTTTGCGGCTGTCGGCGAGGATGTTGGCATGTCTTCTTTTGGTAAGTGGTGGGGTCGGTTGTCCACCGTCCTCGGTGCGGTCGTGCTGTCGGTCTTCGTGCCCGTCGCGGCCTGGGCGTCCACCGGCACGGGTGAGCTCGTGGTGGAGGCCGCGCGACGGCGGCGCGGCGGGGGCTTCGGCTTCATTGGCCTGCTCTGCTGCCTGGTCGTGGTCGCCGGAGTGGTCTTCCTGCTGATGCGCATGATGCGCAACCGCCGGGGTGGCCCGCCGCGCTGAGGCGGGCCGGCGCGGCGTCGGCGTCCTGCCGCGCCGGGGCTGCGCCTGCCGGGATGCGGGCGCCCGCCGGGACTGCGTCCGCGCGGACCTGGACGGGGCTGGGCCCTCCCGCTGCGGGCAGCCTCGCGGTGACCGGTGCTAACCGGCCAGCGCCGCACCCGCGCGGGCCATGAAGCGGGCCGTCGCCGCCCGGGGGCCGGTCCTGCCGCCGCGCACGCTCTCCGCCGCCTCCAGCAGCAGCGCCCGCACCCGGGGGTGACCCTGCGGCGGAGGGCTGGGCGCGGGTCCCAGGCGGCTGGCCAGCGCGGTGTCGAGGGCTGCCGCGCGCCGCTGCACCGGGTCGGTGATGCTGCCCTCGACATAGCTGCGTACGGCGAGGCTGGGGCTGAGGCCGCGTTCGTGGCCGAGCACGGCCCCCGCCTCGCCGTTGCCGGTCAGGAAGTTGATCACGTCTGCCACCAGAGCGGGGTGCCGGGTGCCGCGGAAGGCCGCCCAGTACATCGACGCCCGGGGCCACTGCGCCTCCACCGGCCCGGGCATGGCGGCCAGGCCGAGTTCGGCGTCGGTGAGCCGCTGGAGTTCGGGCAGCTGGTGCGACCAGGCGAACGAGGCGGCCGTCGCGCCGGTGACCACGAGCTGCCGGGTCGGCTCGCCGCCCTCGGCCTGCTCCACCAGGGCGGCGCTCGGGGTCGCCCGGCCGGACCGCGCGCGCCGCCACAGCTCGAACCACTCGACCAACGCGTCGGCGCCGAAGCCGAGCTGCCGGCCACGGTAGAACTCACCGCCCTGGCCGCGCAGCCAGAGCCAGAACGCCCGGGAGTCGCCGGACGGGTCCATCGTGCCGGCCACCCGGCCCTCGCCGACCCGGGTGACCCGCTTCGCCCAGGCGACGTAATCGGCCCAGGACATCCCCGTGTTCGGCTCGGGCAGCCGCAGCCGGCGCAGCAGCGTGCGGTCGTAGACCACGGCGGCGGTGGTCTGCGCCGCGGGGACGCCGACCATACGCCCGTCGACCTGCCCGTACCGGACCAGGGCCGGGGGCAGCGTGCGCAGGTCGAGGCGGTGGTCGGCGACGAACCCGCTGAGGTCCAGGACGATCTCGCGACGGGCGTACTCGGTGAGCATGCCGTCGTCGAGCTGGATCAGGTCGGGCACGTTGCCACCGGCGGCCTGGGTGGCCAACCGGTCGTAGTAGCCGTCGGGGCCCTGCCAGGTGACCCGGAAACCGACGCGGGGGTTGCGGTCGGTGTAGAGCCGCAGCACGCGTTCGGTGAGTTCGGCGCGCCTGGCGCCGCCGTACCAGAACACCGACAGCTCGACCGGCCCGGTCTCGACCGCCGCGACCTGGTCCTCGCTGCATCCGGTGAGCCCGCCGGCGGCGAGCACCGGCGCGCCCAGCATCGCGGCGAGCACCCGGCGCCGACCCGGGGCCGCTCCGGCGGGGGGCAGCGGGGGGCGGGCAGCGGGCACGGAGACTCCTGGCGGACCGGTGGGGCGGACGGCCGGATCATTCACGCAGGCGCGCGGGAGGGTGTCAACGTACGTCCGGCCACACCCGTACCCCAGGCGTACGCATCGATGCCCGCGGCCACCGCCGGAGGCCGTACCCCGTCCGCGTGGTGTACTAGGGCGCGTGGAACTTCTGCACTCGGGCAAGGTCAGGGACGTCTACGCCGACGGCGACGACCTGATCCTGGTCGCCTCCGACCGCATCTCGATCTACGACGTGGTGCTGCCGACGCCGATCCCCGACAAGGGCAAGTTGCTCACCGCGCTCTCGCTGTGGTGGTTCGAGCAACTGGCCGACCTGGTGCCGAACCACGTCGTCTCGGCCACCGACGTGCCGGCCGGGTTCGCCGATCGGGCCATCCGCTGCCGGCGCCTGGAGATGGTGCCCGTGGAGTGCGTCGCCCGTGGCTACCTGACCGGCGGCGGCCTGAAGGAGTACCAGCGCACCGGCGCGGTCTCCGGCGTCGAGCTGCCGCGCGGGCTGGTCGAGGCGTCCATCCTGCCCGAGCCGATCTTCACGCCGTCGACGAAGGCCCCGGCGGGCGAGCACGACGAGCCGATTACCTTCGCCGAGGTGGTGGACAGGGTCGGCGCCGAGACCGCCGAACGGCTGCGCCGGATCACGATCGACGTCTACCTCCGGGGCGCGGAGCTGGCCGCCGACCGGGGCATCCTGGTCGCCGACACCAAGCTCGAACTGGGCTGGGCGCCGGACGGCACGCTGATGCTCGGCGACGAGCTGCTCACCTCCGACTCGTCCCGGTTCTGGCCGGCGGAGTCCTACCAGCCGGGCCGGGCGCAGTTCTCCTACGACAAGCAGTACGTCCGGGACTGGGCGGTGGAGAGCGGCTGGGACAAGCAGGCCCCGGCGCCCGAGGTGCCGGCCGAGGTGGTCGAGGCGACCCGGGCCCGCTATGTGGACGTCTACGAGAAGCTCACCGGCAACCGCTGGAACTGATCGCCGGTTCCCTGCAGCACCTCGGCCGCCCCACGGACTTTCCTGGGGCGGAGGTGCCATGCAGCCGACGTTCGAGGAGTTCGTGAGCGCCCGCGGGGGATCCCTGCTGCGCTTCGCGCTGATGCTGACCGGGGACCGGCACCAGGCCGAGGACCTGGTGCAGTCGGTGCTGGCCAAGGCGTACGTCCGCTGGGCGCGGGTGGCCGGGATGAGCCGGCCCGAGGCGTACCTCAAGCAGGTGCTGGTCAACGAGAACCTGCGCTGGTGGCGGCGGCGCTCCTCGCGTGAGCTGCCGGTCGCCGCCCCTGCCGACGGGGCGCACCGCGCGGACGACGCCGGCGCCCACGCGGCGCGCGACGCGGCCTGGGCGCTGCTGCGCCGGCTGCCGCGCCGGCAACGGGCGGTGCTCGTGCTGCGCTACTACGAGGACCTCTCCGACGCGCAGATCGCCGAGGTCCTCGGCTGCGCCCCGGCCACCGTGCGCTCGCAGGCGGCCCGGGCCCTCGCCACGCTCCGGGCCACGGTGCCCACCATCGATCGGGAGGCGCTGCCATGAGCCGACACGACGCCGAGACGCTGCTCCGGGACACCTTCCTCAGCCACGAGGCCGAGGCCGACGGGGGCGCGGCGGACCTGACCGGGGCGGTGCGGGCGCGGGTGGCCCGGCGGCGTCGCCGGGCCCGGGTGGCGGGGATCGGAGCGGCGGCCGTGGCGGTGCTCGTGGCCGCCGGCGTGGTGCCGGCGCTGACCGGCGACCGCCCGGCCCGGCCCCCGGCGGTCGACGTGGCGGCCGAGGACCGGGCGGCGACCGCCGGCTGGCGCTGGGAGAGCTCCCTCGGCGCGGAGATCCAGGTGCCGGCGCACTGGACGGTCAACGACTCCGGCTGCCGGATGACCGGTGCGCCCACAGTGGTGCGGGGCGGCGGCCCGGCGCCTTCCTGCTGGACCGCGGAGCCGGTCCACAAGGAGTTGGCGTTCCTCGGCGAGCGGCCGAACGCCGTTCCGCCACCGCAGCGGCCCGGCGGCGAGCCGGTCGCCGTCACGCTGGCGGAGCGGGCCGTCGAGGTGGGCGGGGTGCCCGCCGTCCGCGCCGAGGGGCGGCTGCCCGACGGGCGTTACGCCGGCACCGTCACCGTCTCGGCACGGCAGGTCGCGGTGAGCGTGCGGACCCGGGACGAGGCCACCACCCGCCGGATCCTGGACAGCCTCCGGCTGGTGGAGACCGACCACGCCGGCTGCGCCACCCGTCCCCTGGCGGTCGCTCCCGCGCCGCTGTCCGAACAGAGTTCGTCGGGCCGGCCGACGACGCGGACTGCGGAGGACCAGAGGCGCACGCCCTTCGTGCCGAGCGTCCCGTCCTCGATCTCCGTCTGCTCCTACGGATCGCTGACCCGGCACGGGGAGCGTCGCGGCCGGCTCGAGGCTTCGGCCCGGCTCACCGGTGCCGAGGCGGTGGCGCTCGCCGCGGCGCTGAACGCCGCCCGTCCCGGGGGAAACCCCGTGCCTGCCGGTGTGGCCTGCGTCCGGCCGGACCCGTACGGCTACGAGGCCCTGCTCCTGGTGCGGGACCGGGGCGACGAGACGCGGGTGCGGGTCAACTGGAACGGCTGCACGCGCGGGCTGGACAACGGGGCGAGCCGGACACGACTGACCATGTCGCTGCTCGCGGAGATCATGGGACCGGTGAAGACCGGCTACTCCCTCTCCCACGAACTGCCCAGGTGACCCGGCGGCGCGCCGAGGCGAACCCGGTCGGTGTCGTCAGTCCACCCAGTTCAACGTGCGCTCGACGGCCTTGCGCCAGTCGCGCAGCTCCCGCTCGCGGTGCGCCGGGTCCATCGTGGACTCCCACTGCGCGTCGGAGCGCCACTGCGCGCGCAGCGTCGCCAGGTCGGGCCAGAAGCCGACCGCCAGGCCGGCGGCGTACGCGGCGCCGAGGCAGGTGGTCTCGGTGATCCGGGACCGGACCACCGGCACGTCGAGCACGTCGGCGAGGAACTGCATCAGCAGCCCGTTGGCCGTCATCCCGCCGTCGACCCGGAGCCGGCGCAGCGCCACGTCGGAGTCGGCGTTCATCGCGTCGACCACCTCGCGGGTCTGCCAGGCCGACGCCTCCAGCGCCGCCCGGGCCAGGTGCCCCTTGGTGATGTAGCCGGTCAGGCCGGCGATCACCCCGCGCGCGTCGCTGCGCCAGTGCGGGGCGAACAGCCCGGAGAAGGCCGGTACGACGTAGCAGCCGCCGTTGTCGTCGACGGTGCGGGCCAGCTCCTCCACCTCGGACGCGGTGGAGATCAGCCCGAGGTTGTCGCGCAGCCACTGCACCAGCGAGCCGGTGACCGCGATCGCCCCCTCCAACGCGTACGCGGCGGGTTGGCCGTGGATGCGGTAGGCGACCGTGGTGAGCAGGCCGTGGGTGGAGGGCACCGGGCTGGCCCCTGTGTTGAGCAGCAGGAAGCTGCCGGTGCCGTAGGTGCACTTGGCCTCGCCCGGCTGGAAGCAGGTCTGCCCGAACAGGGCGGCCTGCTGGTCGCCGAGCGCGCTGGCCACCGGCACCCCGGCCAGTATCCCGGTGGCCTCCCCGTAGACCTCCGCCGAGCTGCGGATCTCCGGCAGCATCGCGGCCGGCACGCCCATCGCGTCGAGCAGCTCCGGGTCCCAGTCGAGGGTCGTCAGGTCCATCAGCAGGGTGCGGCTGGCGTTGGTCACGTCGGTCACGTGCCGGCCGGTGAGCTTCCAGATCAGCCAGCTGTCCATCGTGCCGAAGAGCACCTCGCCGGCCTCGGCGCGCCCGCGCAGCCCGTCGACGTGCTCCAGCAGCCACCGCAGCTTCGGTCCGGCGAAGTAGGTGGCCAGGGGCAGCCCGGTGCGGGAACGGAACCGCTCCTCGCCGTACGCCTGGTCGAGCTCGCGCAGCAGCGGGCCGGTGCGGGTGTCCTGCCAGACGACGGCGTTGGCCACCGGCCGGCCCGTCGCCCGGTCCCAGACGAGCGTGGTCTCCCGCTGGTTGGTGATGCCCACGGCGGCGAGCCCGGCGGCGTCGGTGCCCGCGGCGCGCAGCGCCTCGCGGACCACCCGCTGCACGTTGTCCCAGATCTCCTCGGCGTCGTGCTCCACCCAGCCCGGGCGGGGGAAGATCTGCCGGTGCTCCCGTTGGGCCACGGAGACGATCTCCCCGGCGCGGTCGAAGACGATGCACCGCGAGGAGGTGGTGCCCTGGTCGATGGCGGCGACGTACTGGGGGGTCACGGCAGCACCGTACCCGCCCCGGGCGCTCTTCGCCGGCCGGCGGCGGGGCCCGGCGGGGACCAGGTCCCGTTCGCGTCCGTACGATGTGCGGACGTGCGTGACATCGCCGTTTTCAGTGGGACCGCCCACCCCGAGCTCGCCGCCGAGATCTGTGCCCATCTCGGTGTGCCGCTGCACCCGGTGCGGGTCTCCCGCTTCGCCAACGACTGCCTGGAAGTGCAGCTGCAGGCCAACTGCCGGGAGCGGGACGTCTTCCTGATCCAGCCGTTGGTGCCGCCCGTGCAGGAGAACCTGGTCGAGCTGCTGCTCATGATCGACGCGGCCCGGGGCGCGTCGGCCGGCCGGATCACCGTGGTGCTGCCGCACTACGCGTACGCCCGGTCGGACAAGAAGGACGCGCCACGCATCTCGATCGGCGGGCGGCTGGTCGCCGACCTGCTCACCTCGGCCGGCGCGCACCGGGTGCTGGCGATGACCCTGCACTCGCCGCAGGTGCACGGCTTCTTCAGCGTGCCGGTGGACCACCTGCACGCGTTGCGCGAGCTGGCCGAGCACTTCACCCGCTACGACCTCAGCGACACCGTGGTGGTCTCGCCGGACCTCGGCAACGCCAAGGAGGCGGCGGCCTTCGCGCGGCGGCTCGGCACCCCGGTGGCGGCCGGGGCGAAGCAGCGGTTCAGCGACGACCGGGTCAAGATCAGCGCGGTGATCGGGGACGTGGCCGGCCGCGACGTGATCGTGCTGGACGACGAGATCGCCAAGGGCAGCACGATGATCGAGCTGATGGAGCACCTGCGCGAGCTGAAGGTCCGCTCGATCCGGCTGGCCTGCACCCACGGCCTCTTCTCCAGCGGCGCGTTGCGGCGGCTGGGCGAGCAGGAGGGCGTGCTGGAGATCGTGTGCACCAACACGGTGCCGATCCCCGCCGAGGAGCGGGTGCCGAAGCTGCACGTCCTGTCCGTGGCGCCGGCCCTGGCCGAGGCGATGCGCCGGATCCACAACGGCGAATCGGTGAGCGCCCTCTTCGCCTGACCCGTGCCCCACGCGGGGCACCGCCCGCTCGGGCCGGCCTCGCGGCGGCGCGCCACCCCCGACCGGATCCGACCCGCGCCCGCGGTCAGCCGCGGCGGTGGCGGCCGGTGTGCTGGGGGGTCCCGACGGCGGTGCTGATGCGCACGGTGGTGCCGCGCGCGCCGGTCTGCACGTCCATGCTGTCGCTCAGCTCCCGGGCCAGCCAGAGGCCCCACCCGCCGGCGGTGTCGGCGGCGGGGCGGCTCCGGTCGCCCAGCCGCTGCGTGCTGATGCCCTGCCCGTGGTCGGAGACCTCGCAGAACAACTGCCCCGACTGCTGCCACAGCCGCAGCCAGCCACGGCCACCGCCGTGGCGGACCGCGTTGGTTATCAGCTCGTTGACCGCCAGCACGAAGTCGTCCAGGCCCTGCCCGCTCAGCCCCGTCGCATGCGCGCAGGAGGTGACCGAGTGTCGAAGCTCGGTCACCTGCGCCTGTTCGAAGGCCTCGGCGATGAGGAGGGAAGGTTCGATGGGCACAACCGTACGCTGTGCTCCGGGTTCCGCATTCGTCATGGCCCCGTCCCGGCAGCGGATCGCGGAAGTTCTGCGGCTTTTCTACCGTACGTCAGGGTTTCCCCGGGCGCATCCGCCAGCGGTCGGCCCCGGCCGGCTGTGGCATCGTGGCGGGCGTGCCGACGCCGTCCGGTGGTTTCGAGGTCCCGCTCTGGCGGGCCATCGCCGTGTTCCGGGTGGCCTCCCTGGCGTACGTCTGCGTGCTGGCGCTGCGGGACGCCGACCGGTACGCCCATCCGCTCGCGGCCGGCGGCCTGGTCCTGGTGATGGTGGCCTGGACGGGCGTGACCGCCGTCGGCTACGCCGACCCGGCCCGCCGGCGCTGGCCGCTGCTGCTGGCGGACCTGGGAGTCGTCCTCGGCATCATGCTGGCCACCCCCTGGGTGATCGGGCGGACGGCGCTCGCCGCCGGCGTGCCCACCCTCGCGGTGGCCTGGCTGGCCGGCCCGGTCCTGGCCTGGGCGGTCTCCGGCGGCCGGCGGCGGGGGACGGTCGCCGCCCTGGTGCTCGGCGCGACGGACATCGCCACCCGCGAACGCATCGGCGAGTCCCCGCTCACCGGGGCGATCCTGCTGCTGCTCGCCGGGGTGGTGGTCGGGCACGTCGCCCGGCTGGCCGTGACCGCCGAGGAACGGCTGCACCGGGCGGTGGAGCTGGAGGCCGCGAGCCGGGAGCGCGAGCGGCTGGCCCGCGACATCCACGACTCCGTGCTCCAGGTGCTCGCGCTGGTGCAGCGGCGCGGCGCCCACCTCGACGGCGAGGCGGGGGAGCTGGCCCGACTCGCCGGGGAGCAGGAGGCGGCGCTGCGCGCCCTGATCGGCGGCGTCGCGCCGGCCGTGGCCACCGCCGACGCCGGGCCGGTGGACCTGCGCGGGCTGCTCGGCCGGTACGCCTCGGCGACGATCTCGCTGTCCGCGCCGGCCACCCCGGTGCCACTGCCCGGCGGGGTCGCCCGCGAGCTGACCGCCGCGACCGCCGCCGCCCTGGACAACGTGGCCCGGCACGCGGGCGGGCGCGCCTGGGTGCTGGTGGAGGACGAGGGGGCGACGGTGACCGTGTCGATCCGTGACGAGGGTCCGGGCTTCGCCGACGGCCGGCTGGAGGAGGCCGCCGCCGAGGGGCGGCTGGGCGTCGCCCGGTCGATCCGGGGCCGCCTCGCCGATCTGGGCGGCACCGTGCGGATCACGTCCGCGCCGGGCGCCGGCACCGAGCTGGAACTGACCGTCCCGAGGCCCCAGCGGTGAGCGCGCGGGCGCGGGCGGACCGGACCAACGCGAGCAAGCGGGAGGTGGAGCCGTGACAGGCGTACGGGTGATGGTGGTGGACGACCACCCGATGTGGCGGGAGGGGGTGGCCCGGGACCTCACCGAGGCCGGCCACGTCGTCGTCGCCACCACGGGTGAGGGCCGGCAGGCGGTGCGGGTGGCCGCCGCCGCCCGACCCGACCTGGTGGTGCTCGACCTGCAACTGCCGGACGTCTCGGGGGTGGAGGTGATCCACGGGCTGCGCGCCGCGCTGCCGCAGGTGCGGGTGCTCATGCTCTCGGCCAGCGGCGAGCAGCAGAGCGTGCTGGACGCGGTGAAGGCGGGCGCCACCGGCTACCTGGTGAAGTCGGCGGCCCCGGCGGAGTTCCTGGAGGCGGTGCGCCGCACCGCGGCGGGGGATCCGGTGTTCACGCCCGGCCTGGCCGGGCTGGTCCTCGGCGAGTACCGCAGGCTGGCGGCGGACCCGGGCGGCGCCGACCCGACCGGCGGGCGCGACCCCCGCGGTGCCGGTCCGGCGCCCCGGCTCACCGACCGGGAGACCGAGGTGCTGCGCCTGGTGGCCAAGGGGATGTCCTACAAGCAGATCGCCGAGCGGCTGGGGCTGGCCCACCGCACGGTGCAGAACCACGTGCAGAACACCCTCGGCAAGCTCCAACTGCACAACCGGGTCGAGCTGACCCGGTACGCCATCGAGCGGGGCCTGGACGACTGAGGGCCGCCGGGGGACCCGCCCCCCGAAGGGTTCCCCGGCGCCCCTCGGCCGGCTCAGACCGAGTGCGGCGGGCGCGTCTCGTGGATGGCCAGCTCCTCGGCGCTCGCGCCGCCGCCGGCCGAACCGGCGTCGTACGCCACCGAGTCGGTCTCCTGGTCGGTGTGGGCTCCCTCGTCCGGTTCCACGAGCCGGCCGACCTGGCCGTCGGCGACGCCGCCGAGCTGGCCGTGGTCGTAGAGGGAGACCGGCGAGTCCGGGTCGGACGTGGGTCCCGGGTCGATCACGTCCGCGTCGAGCTGGGCCTGCGCCGCGGCCTCCTCGCTGTCGGCCTCGGCGGCGATGTCCGGGTCGACGGGACCGGCGAGCGGGTCGTCGGCCGGGCGTTCGTGCAGTTCCCGGTCGAGCTTGTAGTCCAGCGACTCGCCGTCGAGCTGCTCCTCGGCGGTGGTCCCGAACCGGTCCACCGCGACCGGCGTCCGGTCGCCCGGCAACTGGGCGGGCTCCGGGCCGTCCGCCTCACGCCCGGTCAGGACGTCGTCGTTGGCGGTCGAGTCGTCGTCGGCGGTGTCGGGCAGGCCCTCCGCCTCGGGGTCGGACACGGGGGTCGGGTACTCGTCGTCGCGCATGGCTGACCACTACCCACTGCCCTCCCGGGATAACCGGCACCGGCCGTGGCCATCCGGGCGGAAGGGGCACGTCGAGGGACGCCGCGACAGGATCGGGGCGGCGGTCAGCCGTGGGTCCCGGCCTCGTCGGCCGCGTGCAGCACGCACCAGACCACCTTGCCGTCCGGCACCCGGGTGCTGCCCCAGCTGCGCGCGACGGTGGCGATCAGCAGCAGGCCACGTCCGCCCGCGATGTCCGGTGGGGCCGTGCCGGTGAACGCCGGTTGCCGCGGCGAGTAGTCGCGCACGGCCAGGTGCAGGGTGTCGTCGCGGGGCGCCAGGCGGACCGTCATCGGGGTGCGCGCGTGGGCGACGACGTTGTTCGCCATCTCGGTGACGGCGATGCAGGCCGGCTCGACCAGCTCGGGCAGACACCAACGCCCGCACCCCTGGGTCACGAGCTGCCGGGCCAGCCGCGCGGCCTCGACGACGGGCGGCAGGTCGGCCTGGACCACCGCGGCCATCGGCGCCTCGGCCAGCGCGGCCGTCGCGGCGTCCAGGGTCGGCCAGGCCGGCGCCCCCTCGACGGCGCCGCTCGGATCGCACAGGAGCAGGTCGGCGGCGGGCCAGTCGCGTACCTCCCGGCGCACCTGCGCGAAGACGTCCAGCGCCGCCGCATCGCGCACCCGCAGGTCGGTAAGGTCGGCCACCACCGGGCCGGGCCGGGCGCAGAGCCGGGCGAGCAGGCCGTCGCGGACGACGCCCACGCCGGAGCGGTCGAGCACGCCGGTGACCCGGAGCACCCCGGATGCCTCGTCCGCCTCCACCCGGCAGCGCGCGTCGGTCGCCATGATCGGCCCATTCTGCACGCCCCGCGCGGAGCGTGCACCCGACCGATCGCCCCCCGGCATCAGCGGTCCGTCCGCGCCCGGCGGGTCATCGCGGCCACCGTCCCGACGGCCGTCCCCGCCGCCGCCAGCCCGAAGGCGGCGGTCATCCGCACCAGGTGCCGCCGTCGGCCGTGCCAGCCGCCCTCGCGCCGCGCCGCCGCGTCGGGGCGGAAGACGTTGCCGGTGCTCTCCGGCCGGGGCGCGGGGCCGAACTGGGTGCGGTGCGCGTACCAGCCGAGGACCCGCTCGGCGAGCGCCGGGGCGAGCCGCCACTGCAGGCCGATCAGCCGGGCGGCCCCGCCGGCGTACGCCTCGCGCCGGGGGCGGCGCAGCAGCCGGACGATCGTCTCGGCCACCACCTCCGGCGGGTAGACCGGGGGCGGTGGCACGAGTTCGCGGCCGCTGTGGTTGGCGGCGTGCCGGAAGAACGGGGTGTCGATGGTGGCGGGCAGCACCGTGCAGATCGAGATGTCGCCCCGCCCGGTGACCCGCATCTCCTGACGGACCGTGTCGGCCAGCCCGCGGATGCCGTGCTTCGCGGCGTTGTACGCCGACTGGTAGGGCATCGCCACCTCGGCCAGCACCGAGGCGTTGTTGACCAGCACCCCGCCGCCCGCCGCGCTCAGGTGGGGCAGGGCGGCGCGGGTGCCGTACGCGGCTCCGAGCAGGTTCACCTCCAGCACCCGCCGGAACTCCTCCACCGGGATCTCGTCGAAGAGCCCGACCGCGCCGACCGCCGCGTTGTTGACCCAGCCGTCGATCCGGCCGAACTCGGCGACCGCACCGGCGGCGAGCCGCTCGACGGCCGCTGGATCGGTCACGTCGGTCGGCACCACCAGCGCCCGTCCGCCCAGTTCCCGGCACCGCGCGGCGACCTCCTCCAGGGCCGCCTCGCTGCGGGCGGCCAGCACCACGGCGGTGCCCCGGCGGGCGAGGGCGTACGCGGTGGCCGTGCCGATGCCGCTGGAGGCACCGGTGAGCACGACGGTGGCGTCGGCGAGGCTGCGGGTCAGAGGCATTCTCCGCCCGTACCCCCATCGGCAGAGGTCATGCGGCCGGCACCGCGTCGGTACGGACACGGCGGCCGGCACCCGGGACAGTTGCCCTCGCGCAAGCACCCGCCGGGCTCTTCCCGATCTGCCAGGTTTCGGCTCCCAGGGGTTCGGTTAATGGGACCCTCTGACCGAGGACCACCGCTTGAGAAGATCGCATGGAGGTGACCCATGCGCGTCGGCCTCGTCTGCGCGCACGCCGGCCCACCCAGGAGCACCGACGGCCTGACCGTCGGCACCTACCAGCACATTGCCCGGGTCGCCGCCGAACTCGCCACGCGGGGTCACGACGTCCGGGTGTACGAACGCCGCGACGACCCGGGTCTGCCGGCGACGTCGACGGTCGACGGCTACCGGGTGGAGCGGGTCCCGATCGGCCCGGCCGCCCCGCTGCCCACCGCCGACCTGGTGCCGCACGTGTCCGCCTTCGGCGCCTGGCTCGCCGACCGGTGGGCTGACGACTGGCATCCCGAGGTGGTGCACGGGCACTACTGGGTCGGCGGTCTGGCCGCCGCGCACGCGGTCCGCGAGACCGACATCCCGGTGGTGCAGACGTTCCACTCCCTCGGCGTCGAGCAGCTGCGCCACCTCGGCCGGCAGTACGACGGCCCGGGGGAGCGGATCCCGCTGGAGCGGGCCCTGACCCGGGCGGTGGACATCGCGGTCGCCCAGTGCAACGACGAGGTCGACGAGCTGACCCGGATGGGGCTGCAACGCGCCTCCGTGGCGATGGTGCCGGCCGGTGTCGACACCGCGCAGTTCCACCCCGACGGCGAGGCCGCCCCCCGTGACCGGCGGGCCCGGATCCTCTCCGTCGGCGGGCTCTCGTCCGGGCACGGCCAGGAGGACCTCATCCGGGCCATGCGGCTGGTCGGCGACGCCGAGCTGGTGATCGCCGGGGGACCGCCCGCCGGGCGCCTCGCCCAGCACGCCGAGGCCCGGCGGCTGCGCGAGCTGGCCGAGCGCAACGGGGTGGCTGAGCAGGTGAAGCTGGTGGGCGCGGTGCCCCACGAGCAGATGGCCACCTGGTACCGCTCGGCTGACGTGGTCGCCTGCACGCCGCACTACTCCTCGGCGGGCCGGGTGTCGCTGGAGGCGATGGCCTGCGGGGTGCCCGTGGTCGGCTACTCCATGGGCGGGATCGCCGACGCGGTGGTCGACGAGGTCACCGGCCGGCTGGTGCCGCCGGGCGACGTCCGCACGCTGGGCGTGACGCTGCGCCGGCTGCTCGCCGACAACGCCGGGCGGTTCGCGTACGGGCACGCCGCCGTGGACCGGGTGCGGTGCAGCTACACCTGGGAGCGGACGGCGGGTGCGCTGGAGCGCCTCTACGAGCGGGTGGTGAGCCGGCGCAAGCCGGTCGAGGCGGCCTGACCCGCCCGGGCGGCCCGGCTCCTCAGGTCGGGCCGCCGGGCACCCCGGCGCCGACCATGCCCCGGTCCCGTTCCCCGGCGACCGCGTGGTGGTGCTGGGGCTCGGCGTACCGGGTGAGACCGATGACCGCCGCGAGGGTGACCAGGAAGCCGACCGCGGCCAGCCACTCCCGTCCGGGCCAGATCTTGTCGTTGAGCAGCAGCAGGCCGACGATCGCGGCGGGCACCGCCCCGGCGGCGTCCATCGCCGCCACGGCGGCCGTGGTCGAGCCGCGCTGCATGGCCAGGCCGAGCAGCAGCTGGCCGACGATCGAGTGCACGATCAGCAGGTAGAGCAGCGGGTTTTGGACGAACGCCTCCGGCGTCGGGGCGGAGGCGAGGGGCCGGGCGGCCACCGCGGCGGCGGAGAACGCCAGCCCGGCCAGCGCGCCGAGCGCCACCGAACCGGGCGCCCCGTGCAGGCGTACGGCGAAGAAGCCGATCACCGCGATCACGGCGAGCGTCGCCGCCAGGGCGATCATGCCGGCGGTGCCGAGCGGCTTGGCGGGCGCGGGCTCGGCGGAGAGCACCAACGCGGTGATCCCGGCGAACAGCAGCACCAGCAGGGCCACCTCGGCGGCCGGCAACCGCCACTTCAGCACCAGCACGCCGAGCAGGGCGGTGACCCCGAGCCCGGCGGCGACGCTGGACTGGACCAGGAAGAGCGGCAGGTCCCGGCGGGCGAGCAGGGCCAGCACGAACCCGGCCACCTGACAGCCGAGCCCGACCAGGTAGGTGCGGTGGCCGGCGAGCCGCAGCAGCAGCCCAGGGTCGAAGGTGTGGTGCACGGTGGTGCGGGCGGCGGCCACCGACTGGAGCAGGTTGGCGACGCCGTACGCGACGATCATGGCCGCGAGGAAGCACCAACCGGAGGAGACCACCTGGCGAGGATAGAGGCTGCCGAAGGTCAGTGCTCGGTTGGCCGACCCAGCCGGGCGAGGATGTCGGCGTGCAGCGCGCCGTTGCTGGCCACGGCGCTGCTCTCGGTGCCGATGTCGCCGGAGGGGGCGGGTCGGCCGGCCAGGTCGGTGAACGTCCCGCCCGCCTCGGTGACGATCGGCACCAGCGCGGCGACGTCCCACAGCGACAGCTCCGGCTCCACCATCACGTCCAGCGCGCCCTCGGCCAGCAGCATGTAGCCGTAGAAGTCGCCGTACGCCCGGCTGCGCCAGGTGTCCCGCATGAGCTGGAGCATCGCGTCCAGCCGGCCGGTGGACTCCCACCCGGTCAGCGACGAGTAGCAGAAGCTCGCGTCGGCGAGGTCCCGGACCGCGGAGACCCGGATCGGCGCGCCGCTGGCGGCGTCCGGCCCGGCGTACGCGCCCTCGCCGAGCGCGCCCCACCAGCGGCGCCCGAGCGCCGGCGCGGAGACCAGCCCGGCGACCGGGCGGTCCCCTTCCAGCAGCGCGATCAGGGTGGCCCACACCGGCACCCCGCGGATGAAGTTCTTCGTGCCGTCGATCGGGTCGACCACCCAGCGCCGACCGTCCGGGCCGCTGGCGGGCTCCTCGCCGTACTCCTCGCCGAGCAGGCCGTCGGCCGGCCGGTGGGCGGCCAGCAGCGTACGGATCTCCCGCTCCACCGCGGTGTCCGCGTCGGAGACCGGGGTCAGGTCGGGTTTCGCCTCGACCAGCAGGTCGAGCGCGCGGAACCGGGCCGTGGAGACGGCGTCGGCGGCGTCGGCGAGCAGGTGGGCGAGGGCGATGTCGTCGGCGTACCCGGGCATGCCTGAACGGTAGCGGCGACCGCCTCAGGACCCGGCGAGCGGGTCGCCGGGATTCCGCTGGTCGGGCTCCCGGGCGTCGCCCTCGCCCGAGCGGGAGGCCAGCAGCCGGCGGTACGAGGCCAGCCGGCGCGCGTCGGCCTTGCCGGCGGCGATCCAGGCGTCCAGGCCGCAGTCGGTCTCGTCCGGCGTGTGCGGGCAGTTGGCGGGACAGTCGACCGTCCCCTCGACCAGGTCGGGGAAGCCGTGCAGCAGGCTGTCGGCGGAGACGTGCGCGAGCCCGAAGCTGCGTACCCCCGGGGTGTCGACGATCCAGCCGGCGGCGTTCCCGCCGTGCTCTGGGTCGCCGGGCGGCGGGGGCAGCCGCAGCGCCACCGCGCTCGTGGAGGTGTGCCGGCCCCGGCCGATCGCGCTGACCGTGCCGACCGCCCGGGCGGCGTCCGGCACGAGGCGGTTGACCAGCGTCGACTTGCCCACCCCCGAATGCCCCACCATGACCGAGATCCGCCCGGCGAGCAGGTCGCGCAGGGCGTCGAGGTCGGAGTCCGGGCGGATCAGCACGTACGGCAGCTCCAGCTCGGCGTAGTAGCCGAGCACCGCCTCGGGGCCGGCCAGATCGGCCTTGGTGAGGCAGAGCAGCGGCTCGATGCCGGCGTCGTACGCGGCCACCAGGCAGCGGTCGATGAAGCCGGTGCGCGGCGGCGGGTCGGCCAGTGCGCTGACGATGACCAACTGGTCGGCGTTGGCGACGACCACCCGTTCGAGCCGTCCCTCGGCGGTGGTCTCGTCGTCGTCGGCGGTGCGCCGCAGCACCGACGTCCGCTCGGCGATCCGGACGATCCGGGCGAGCGCCCCGGTCGCGCCGGACGTGTCCCCGACCAGGCCGACGCGGTCGCCGACCACCACCGACTTGCGTCCCAGCTCCCGGGCCCGCATCGCGGTGACCAGGGGTGCGTCCGGCCCGGCGTCGGGCGGCACGCACGTGTAGCGGCCCCGGTCGACGGCGATCACGAAGCCGTCCACCGCGTCGGAGTGCCGGGGGCGGGTGCGGGTACGCGGGCGCGACGACCTGCCGGGACGGACCCGTACGTCGTCCTCGTCGTACTCCCGCCGTCTGGTCGTCAGGGCGCGCCCCCTCGTCGTGTCAGCTCTTGCCGGTCACCATCGCCGACCATAGTGCCGGAAACTCGGGCATGGTCTTGGAGGTGCACGCCACGTCGCTCAGCTCGACACCCGGCACGGCCAGGCCGGCCACCGCGGCGGCGTGCGCCATCCGGTGATCGTGGTAGGTCTCGAACACGCCGCCGTGCAGCGGCCGGGGCCGGATCTCCAGGCCGTCGGCGGACTCGGTGATGTCGGCGCCCAGCGTGGCGAACTCCCGCGCCAGCGCGGTCAACCGGTCGGTCTCGTGGCCCCGGATGTGGCCGACGCCGGTGAACCGCGACGGCGAGTCGGCGAGCATGGCCAGCGCGGTCAGGGCGGGGGTCAGCTCGCTGACGTCGGAGAGGTCGGCGGTCAGGCCGTGCACGGTGCCGGTGCCCCGGACCGTCAGCCCGGCGGTGGAGAGGGTGACCTCGCCGCCCATCCGCTGCAGCAGCGAGCGGAGCTGCTCGACGGGCTGGGCGCTGCTGCGCGGCCAGCCCCGCAGGGTCACCTCGCCGCCGGTGACCAGGGCGGCGGCGAAGAACGGCACGGCGCCCGACAGGTCGGGCTCGATCTCCCAGCCGCGCCCGGTCAGCGGGCCCGGCTCGACCACCCACACGTCGGGGGTGCCGTCGTCGACGGCCGCGCCGGCGGCCCGCAGCATCTGCACCGTCATCCGCAGGTGCGGGGCGGAGGGCACGGGCGGGCCCACGTGCCGGACCACCACGCCGCGGTCGAAGCGCGGCGCGGCCAGCAGCAGCCCGGAGACCAGTTGGCTGGACGCGGAGGCGTCGATCACCACCTCGCCGCCGGCCACCCGCCCGGCGCCGAGCACGGTCAGCGGCAGGCTGCCGGTGGCGGGGGCGTCCACGCGGACGCCGAGGGAGCGCAGCGCCCCGATCAGCGGGCCGAGGGGGCGGGTGCGGGCCTGCGGGTCGCCGTCGAGGGTGATCCGCCCGTCGGCCAGGCCCGCCACCGGCGGGACGAAGCGCATCACGGTGCCCGCCAGGCCGACGTCGACGTGCGCGGGACCGACCAGGGGGTGGGGGCGCACCAGCCAGCGCTCGTCGTCGCTGATCGACATGTGCGCGCCCATCGCGCGCAGCCCGGCGGCCATCAGCTCGGTGTCGCGGGCGCGCAGCGGCCCGGTCAGGGTCGACGGACCGCTGGCCAGCGCGCTCAGCACCAGGGCGCGGGCGGTCATCGACTTGGACCCGGGCAGGCGCAGCGTCGCCTCGACCGGGTCGGAGGCGGTCGGAGCGGTCCACGGCTGCGGCGGCCGGGTCGCGATCAGGTTCCCCACGGCTACATTCTGCCGCGTCCGGGGCCGGATGAGGCCGGCCGGCGCGCGTGCTCCCGGTCAGCGGGACAGCCGGCCGGCGCGCGGCGGGCTAGCGTGTGCGGCATGTGCGGCAGGTACGCGACGACCCGGAGCGCGGGCGAGCTGAGCGCGCTGTTCGAGTCCCACGACGAGACCGGCGGCGTCGGCCCCGACCACAACGTCGCGCCCACCGACCCGGTGCCGCTCGTGCGGGTCGGTCCCGAGGGCCACCGCGCGCTGTCGGTCGGCCGGTGGGGGCTGGTCCCGTCCTGGTCGCGGTCGCCCGCGGGCGCCGCCCGCATGATCAACGCCCGCGCCGAGACGGTCGCCACCAGCCGGGCGTACGCGGGGGCCTTCGCCCGCCGCCGCTGCCTGGTCCCGGCGGACGGCTGGTACGAGTGGGTCCGCGCGGCGGACGGGCGCAAGCAGCCCTACTACATGACCCCGTCGGACGGCTCGGTGCTCGCCTTCGCCGGCATCTGGTCGGTCTGGGACGGCTCCGGCGCCTCGCTGCTGACCTTCAGCGTGCTCACCACGGCCGCGCTCGGCGAGCTGGCCGAGGTGCACGACCGGATGCCGCTGCTGCTGCCCCGCGAGCGCTGGGAGGCGTGGCTGGCGCCGACCGACGAGCCGGTGGGTCTGCTCGCGCCGCCCGCGCCCGACTGGCTGGCGACGTTGGAGATCCGTCCGGTGGGGACGGCGGTGGGGGACGTGCGCAACGACGGGCCGCGGTTGACCGAGCGGGTCCCGCCGGTCCGCGCCGCCGCGCCGGAGGAGATGACGCTCTTCTGACAGTCGCACACATTGTCGCGTGTGATTTGCCTGAGTTGCGGGCGAAACGTCGCCCTGTCGTTCACCCAGGTTCGCCGTGAAGTCTTGTCCCGGTGTCCGGAAGTGCGATACAACACAGCGCCGGTAGTGGGTGTCGATTCGCACGGGGCGAACGACGCGCACCGATCTTGCCGGTCCCACGGGGGAGGTGGGTGGATGACACGGGCACGTATGCCCCGGCCGCACGAGGTGGCCGCCGCACGACGAGATCCGCGGCTGTTGCGGGCGTTGCGGGAGCGGCGACAGGACGAGGCGTGGCGAACCAGGGGAACCTGCCAGAACGTCGACCCGGAAACGTTCTTTCCGGCGCCGAACGAACCGGCCGACGCGGCCGTCGCGCTCTGCCGAAGTTGTGACGTGCAGGGCTCCTGCCTGGCGTGGGCGCTGGACGTGGGTGACTGCCACGGCGTCTGGGGCGGCACCACCCCGCGCGAACGGCGGGCGATGCTGGTCGCCTGGCGCGACGAGGTGCAACCGGATCCGGACGCCGCCGGCGAGGCGGGCCCACCGGTCCGCGACCGGCTGCTCACCCTGGTGCCGTTGAGCTGACCGTCGGCTGAACCTGTCGCAGCCGGCCCGCCGTCTCGGCGGGCCGGCCGCCCGTCGTGCCCCGCAACCCGCAGAATGGGCCGGTGCCGCAGGACGACGACATCGCCACCCCACGCGGGCCCGCCCGGGTCGACACCGACCTGCCGTCGGGCACGCCGAGCGCCCTGCTGGTGCTCGGCCACGGCGCGGGCGGCGACGTCGACGTCCCGGACCTGCGGGCGCTGCGGGACGCGGCGGTCGACGCCGGCCTGGTGGTGGCCCGGGTGACCCAGCCCTACTGCGTCGCCGGCCGGCGCGCGCCGGCTCCGGCGGGGCACCTCGACGAGGCGTGGAGCGCCGTGCTCGCCGTGCTGCGGCAGCGGCACCCCGGCGTACCCCTGCTGGTGGGCGGGCGCTCCAGCGGCGCGCGGGTGGCGTGCCGCACCGCGCGGGCGGTGGACGCCGCCGGTGTCGTCGCGCTCGCGTTCCCGCTGCATCCGCCCGGCCGCCCGGAGCGGTCGCGGGCGGCGGAGCTGGCGACCGGCCTGCCGACCCTCGTGGTCAACGGCGACCGTGACCCGTTCGGGGTGCCGGACCCGGGGCCGGGGGTCCACGTGGTGACCCGCCCCGGGGAGCGGCACGACCTGCGGGTCGACCCGGCCGGCACGGCCGCGGTGGTGCGCGACTGGCTGCGCGGTGGGGGCTGGGCGCGAGGCTGAGCGCCGCCCTCGTGGTGGGGCGGCCCGGCGCGGGAGCGGGCCCGCGGGCGGCGGGCGCTCCGGCGGGCCGTGTCCGCCTGCCGCGGCGGGTCGTTGCATCGGATGGCGCCGGACGCCCGGTTCGGGCGGGCGGCGCCGGTCCTCCCAGGCCCTTCCTGGTCCCAGCGCCGGCCTCCGGCGCCGGGACCAGGAACGGGGGAGGCCCAGCGGAATGCCTCGCCCGGTCGGGGGCGTTGCACCCCCCGGGACGACATTTCTGGCGAGGGGGGAGACCGGTGCCGACCGAGACGCGGGTCCGGGAGCGCGACGAGCGGGGAGCGCGGCAGCTACGACGGCTGCTGGGCGGCCCGGACTGGCCCGCGGTGGTGCCGCCGGTCGGATCGACCGCGCTGAGCACGCCCACGGTGAGTACGAGCACACCCGCCGGAAGTGAATCTGTGGGCACGTCCGTACGCGTATCCTCGGCGGGACAGCATCCGACGCGAGGGGATGTGCGGTTGACCACCGAGAAGACGGACGAACGCAGGGCCCGCTTCGAGCGGGACGCGATGCCCTTCGTCGATCAGCTCTACGCTGCCGGGCTGCGGATGACCCGCAACCCGGCGGATGCCGAGGACCTGGTCCAGGAGACCTACCTGAAGGCGTACGCCGCCTTCCACCAGTTCGAGCAGGGCACGAACCTGAAGGCCTGGCTCTACCGGATCCTGACCAACACCTACATCAACTCCTACCGCAAGCGGCAGCGCCAGCCCATCCAGGCGCCGACCGACGAGATCACCGACTGGCAGCTCGCCGAGGCCGAGTCGCACACCTCCAGCGGCCTGCGCTCGGCCGAGACCGAGGCGTTGGACCGGCTGCCCGACAGCGACGTCAAGGAGGCCCTCCAGCAGCTGCCGGAGGAGTTCCGCCTGGCCGTCTACCTCACCGACGTCGAGGGCTTCTCCTACAAGGAGGTCGCCGACATCATGGGCACGCCGATCGGCACGGTGATGTCGCGCCTGCACCGCGGTCGACGTAATCTGCGCAAGCTCCTCGAGCAGTACGCCGCCGAGCGGGGCTTCAGCGCCGCGGCGTCGAAGAAGGGCTCGACCGCTTCCGCCGGCCGGGAGGTCTGACATGAGCTGTGGAGATCCGCACGAGACGGACTGCCGAGAGGTCCTCGCGGAGGTCTACCTCTACCTGGATCTGGAGTGCGCCGAGGAGCGGCGCACGCTGATCCGGCACCACCTCGACGAGTGCGGGCCGTGCCTGCGCGAGTACGGCATCGAGCAGGAGGTGAGGGCGCTGGTCGCCCGGTGCTGCGGCAACGAGACCGCGCCCGACCAGCTGCGGGAGCGGCTGAGGGTGCGCCTCACCGAGCTGGTCGTCTTCGAGAGCACGGAGTCGAAGGAACTGACCGACTGAGGGTCGGATGGGAGACGGCGGTCGCCGCCGCACGGAGAATGACAACGGTGGGCCGGGGCGTGGCCGCCCGGGCCAACGGCGGACGCGCTGCCTCGGCCCCACCGGGGCACGGGGCCC
>NZ_JBAKHL010000030.1:0-47486 GCF_036902715.1 Micromonospora sp. CPCC 205546 | reverse complement strand
ACCGGGGGGCCTGGCGACGTGGGCGCCAGCCCCGCCGGCGTACGCGCTGACTGGTCCGCACCGGGCCGTGGGGCCCGGCCGCCGGTCAGGAGTTGGGGCGCTTGCCGTGGTTCGCGCTGCTCTTCTTCCGGGCCTTCTTCTTCCGGGCCTTCTTCGCCATGGTGACCTCCTCGTGATGGTCGGATCCGCCTGCGCACGAGCTCGGCGCCGGTGCACGCACCGGTCCTCCCGGCGCCGGGGTCCGACCCGCTGATGCTAGTGCGGCCGGTCTGCGCCGTCGTCCGCCGGGGCCGCCGGCCGTGCGCCGCGCCGCGCGACACGCCGGAGCCCCCACCCCACCGTCGGGCCGGCCGCCCCCACCATCGGCCGGTACGCCCGGGTGGCCGGGCCCGGAGTGGATCACCCGTCCGCTCCCGGCCGCTCCACGCCCGCCGGAGGTCGCCCGCATGATTGGATACGTCGGCAGGCAACCGCGAGAGGGAGGGCCCTGGACATGGCCGAGGAGATCCGCGCCGAGATGGTGGCGAACGTCTGGAAGGTCGTCGCGTCGGCCGGGGACACCGTGTCCGAGGGGGACACGCTGGTGATCCTGGAGTCGATGAAGATGGAGATCCCGGTCGTCGCCGAGTCCGACGGCGTCGTCAGGCAGCTCGCGGTCAACGAGGGTGACGTCGTGCAGGACGGTGACCTGATCGCGGTGATCGATTGACCGGCCTCTCGGTCCGTCGGGCCGGGCCGGACGACTTCGCGGCGGTGGCCCGGCTGACGGTCGCCGCGTACGAGGCGGACGGCCAGCTCAAGAACGAGCACGGCTACGCCACCGTGCTCGCCGACGTGGCGTCCCGGGCCGAGGACGGCGAGGTGCTGGTGGCCGCCGACGACGCCACCGGCGAGCTGCTCGGCTCGGTGACCTTCGTCCTGCCCGGCACCCGCTACGCCGAGCTGTCCCGGGCGGGTGAGGCGGAGTTCCGGATGCTGGCGGTGGACCCGGCCGCGCAGGGGCGGGGCGTCGGCGGCACACTGGTCGACGCCTGCCTGTCGCGGGCGGCCGAGCTGGGCTGCTCCGCCGTGGTCATCTGTGTGCGCAGCGGCTACGCCGCCTCCGCCCAGCGGCTCTACCGCCGTCGCGGCTTCGTCCGCGCGCCCGAGCTGGACTGGACGCCCCTGCCCGGCGTGGACCTGCTCGCCCTCCGCCGCCCGCTGTAGGCCGGGACGCCCCACCGACTTTCTCCGCCCTCGGGCCCGCACCCCTGCCGCCTCTCGTGCCGGGCCCGCACCCCTGCCGCCTCTCGTGCCGGGACGGCACCCCTACCGTCTCCCGTGCGGGTCCGTGCCGCCGGAGCGGGCGAGCGCGGTGAGGCGGTGCCAGAGGCGACGGAGCCGGGAGTCCCGGGGCCGGGGCACCGCACGGGTGGCGGCCAGCCGCGTGGCCAGGGCCGCCGTCTCCGGGGCCAGGGCGGGGCTGGCCAGGGCCAGGTGTGCCAGGGACGGCGCGATCGGCACCGGGCGGGTCCGGGCGACCGCTGCCACGTCGGCCAGCCGTTCGGTCACCACCCGGGCCACGTCGGGGCGTACCGCGGGATCGACCCAGGCGGCGGTGACCAGCGCGAACATGGCCGCCTCGGTGACCCAGTCCTCGACACCCCAGACCAGGTCCAGCAGCACCCGGCGCCGGGTCGACTCCGCCCACGGCTCGTCCGTGCGGTGGTGCAGCAGGCCGAGGCACGCCCACACCTGCACGCAGCGCACCCAGAGCGACGGGTCCTGCCCGAGTACCCGGCCCAGCGCGGTGGGCGGCGCCTGCGGGGGGTGCGCCAGCAGGCCGAGCAGGTCGGCCAGTTCCAGGGTGGCCAGGCCCACCGCCGCGTCGTACGCCGCCGGCGGGTGCGGCCACGCCGGATGGGCGAGCTGCCGCAGCCGCGCGACCGCCTCCGCCGAGGGCGCCGGCACGGCGGGCACGACCGTCGCCGACTCGTGGCGCCAGAGCTGCCGGGTGGTCGCCCGCCGGGGTTCGCGCGGGTCCGGGTCGGGCACGCCGGCCACCTCGATGCGCAACCCGGGTGCGGCCGTCGCGGCGGTACGCAGCGCGCTGGGCGGCGCGGGCGAGTCCAGCCGTACGGCGCCGAGGCCGACGTGCTCGTCGGTGACGGCCCGGCGCAGCGCGTCCACCACCGGCCCGGTCGCCGGCGTGACCTGCCCGAGCCAGGGCCGGCCCCGGCAGCTCTCGGCCAGGTCGCCGTGCTCGTGCGTGTCGTCGGGGTGGTCGCGGACGAAGTCGGCGAGCGCGACCAGGTGGGCCACGTCGCCGTCGCGCTGGTGGCGCAGCCGGTGCGCGGTGTGCACGGCGCACTCGAAGGAGGGGTCCCGGGCCAGCGCCCGGTCGATCCAGTCGAGCGCCTCGTCGAGCCGCCCGTTGTCGGCGAGGGTGCCGGCGATGTCGGCGTAGACGGTGAGGTCGTCGGGGTCGTGTGCGACGGCGCGACCGAGTGCCGCCAGCGCCTCGCGGGTGCGCCCGGCGCTGCGGTACGCGTACCCGAGCCACACCTCGCCGATCTTCGACGGCTCCGCGCGTACGCCCCGGGCGGCCCAGCGGATCGCCAGGTCGACCTCGCCGACCCGCCTGGCCAGCGCGGACGCCGCGCCGAGCAGCAGGCCGTGCTCGGGGTGGACGGTGACCGCGTTGCGGGCCAGCGTCAGGTAGGGGACGAGGGCGGCCCGGCCGGCCCGCGGCACCGGGTCGGCCACGGCGGCGCAGACCTGCATCAGGATCCGGGCGGTCCGGTCGGGGTCGAGGCGCTCGGCGAGTTGCGGGGTGGTCACCCACGGCACGCCGGCCCAGTCCGTCCCGGGCGCGTGACCGGTGGCCGCGACCAGCAGGTCCAGCCCTTCCGCGGGCCGGCCGACGGCGGCGAGCAGGTGGGCGCGGGCCACGACGGCACCGATGAAGGCCTGGCCCCGCAGCGGGAAGAGATCGACGCCGCCCCCGCCGTCGGCGGCGGCGAGCCGGGCGAGGATCTCGTGCACCTCGGGCAGGGTCGGGGCCTGGGCCAGCGCGGCGGCGACGTGGGCGGCGGCGTGCGCCAGGTCGCCCTCGTCGATGGCCAGGCGGGCCAGGGCGAGCTCCTCCGCCGCGGTCGGCGACCTGTCGTCCTCGGGCACGTGGTCCTCTCGCTCGTCGGGGCTCCGGTGGGGTCGGGCAAGCCTAGGTGATGTTGCGCCGACATGGTGATCATCTGCGCACTCCTGCTCGTTCGATTGCCCGGCTCGGAGCAAACGTGCAAGACTGAGCAGCAAACGCGCGGCAATCGCGCAGTGGGGGGAGTTTCCGTGACGCGTGCAGGGGCTGGCATGGCCGCCGACATCGACGAGCAGCCGGCGGGCTACGAGCGACTGCTCTCCGCCGAGCACGCCGGGGCGATCGCCCGGGTGGCGGCCGTCATCGCCGAGCGTCGCCCACGGCACGTGGTCTTCACCGCCCGGGGCACCTCCGACCACGCCGCCCTCTACGGGGCGTACCTGACCGAGATCCGGCTCGGCCTGCCCGCCGGCCTCGCCTCGCCCAGCGTCGTCACCCTCTACGGCGCCCGGCCCGACCTCTCCGACGCGCTGGTCGTCGGCGTCAGCCAGAGCGGCGGCTCGCCCGACCTCGCCGAGGTGCTGCGGGCCGCCCGCGCCTCCGGCGCGCTGACCCTCGCGGTCACCAACGCGCCCGACTCCCGGCTGACCGGGGTCGCCGAGCTCAGTGTCGACATCGCCGCCGGGCACGAGCGCGCGGTGGCCGCCACCAAGACCTACACCGCCGAGCTGCTCGCCCTGCTGATGCTCGTCGAGGGCATCCGGGCCGGCGACGGCGCGCTGCCCGCCGAGGAGCGCGAGGCGCTCGCCGCCCTGCCCGAGCTGGCCGCCCGCACCTTGGAAGACCCCACCCCGGCCCAGCTCGCGCCCCGCTACCGGTTTGCCGGCCAGCTCGTCACCACCGGTCGCGGCTACGCGTACCCGACCGCCCGCGAGGCCGCGCTGAAGCTGATGGAGACCTCGTACCTGCCGGCCCTCGCGTTCTCCGGCGCGGACCTGCTGCACGGCCCCCTCGCCATGACCGACCCGGACGTGCCGGTGCTCGCGGTGGTCGGCTCCGGGCCGGGCGGCCGGTCCATGGGCGAGGTGCTGCCCCGCCTCGGCGAGCGCCGCGCCGACGTGGTGGTGGTCGGCTCCGCCGACGTCGAGGGTGTCACCCGGATGGCCGTTCCCGAGGTCGACGAGCGGTACGCGCCGCTGCTGGACATCCTGCCGATGCAGCGCCTGGCGCTGGCCCTGGCGCTCGCCCGGGGCGAGGACCCGGACGCGCCGCGCGGGCTGAAGAAGGTCACCGCGACGATGTGACCCCCGTCGTGGCACGCTGGTCGACGTGTCCACGCTGCGCGACCTCGCCGAGGAGCACACCCGCCTCCGTCCGGCCGACATCGACCACCTGCACCGGATCGCCGGCGACTGGCAGTTGCTGTCCGATCTGTCCTTCGCCGACCTGCTGCTCTGGGTGCCCGTGGACGGCGACGGGACGTTCCTCTGCGTCGCCCAGGTCCGGCCGACGACCGCACCCACCGCGTACCTGGACGACCAGGTGGGCCGGATCGTCGGCGGGCCTGAGGTGGCACACCTGGAGGTGGCCCACCGGCAGGGCCGGATCTGGCGCGAGGGCGACCCGGTCTGGTACGGCGACGTGCCCGCCCGGCACGAGGCGATCCCGGTCCGGCTGCGCACCACCGACGGGGAGGCCGGCGAGGTGATCGCCGTGGTGGGGCGGGACACCAACCTCTCCACGGCGCGTACGCCGAGCCAGCTCGAGCTGAACTACCTGACCACCGCCGACGACCTGGCCCAGATGATCGCCGACGGGACCTTCCCGCCGCCGCGCCACCCGGGGGAGACCACGTCGGCCCCGCGCGTCGGCGACGGGCTGGTCCGGCTCGACGCCGGCGGCAAGGTCACCTACGCCAGCCCGAACGCGCAGTCGGCGTACCGGCGGCTGGGCTACGCCTCCCACCTGGTGGGCGAGGACCTGGCGGCGCTGCACCGCCGGCTGGCGAGCGACCCGCTGGAGGGCACGGACGCGGCGAACGGGATCCTCGCCGCGCTGCGCGGCGAGGCGCCACCCCGCCGGGAGATCGACGCGCGCGGCGCGACGATGCTCACCCGGGCGCTGCCGCTGATGCCCGCCGGGGTGCCGATCGGCGCGCTCGTGCTGGTCCGAGACATCACCGAGGTACGCCGCCGCGACCGCGCCCTGATCACCAAGGACGCCACCATCCGGGAGATCCACCACCGGGTGAAGAACAACCTCCAGACCGTCGCCGCCCTGCTGCGGCTTCAGGCCCGCCGGGTCTCCATGCCGGAGGCCCGGGTCGCCCTGGAGGAGTCGGTACGCCGGGTCGCCTCCATCGCGCTGGTGCACGAGACCCTCTCCATGTCCAGCGACGAGGCGGTCGAGTTCGACGGCATCGTCGACCGGGTGGCCAGCGCCGCGACGGAGGTGGCCGCCACGGAGGCCACGGTCGGCATGCGGCGCGAGGGCAGCTTCGGCGTGCTGCCCGCCGAGGTCGCCACCTCGCTGGTGATGGTGCTCAACGAGCTGCTGCTCAACGCCGTCGAGCACGGCTTCCCGCCGGACGCCGAGGCGCCCACCGGTCCTGGCCCGGCCGTGGCGGAGGCGGCCGCCCAGGCCGCTCCCGAGGTGGTGCTGTCGGCGCACCGGTTCCGCAGGATGCTGCACGTCTCGGTCACCGACAACGGGCGCGGGCTGCCGCCCGACTTCGACGCCGAACGGGGCGGCAACCTCGGGTTGCAGATCGTCCGGGCGCTGGTCACCGGCGAGCTGCGCGGCACCATCGAGCTGCGCGACGGCGCGAAGGGCGGCACCGAGGCGACGCTCGTCGTCCCGCTGGCCCGCAGCGCCGCCGAGGGCCGCTCCGCCGGCTGACCCGCGAGCCGCCCGGCGCCGGACGGTCACCGACATCCTCGGCCAGCGCCGATCGAGCCGAAGCACGGGCACCCGGGGCGGAGCCGGGCGGGAGCCGGGGCCGGTGGATCAGCGGGTGAGCAGGGCGACGGTGAGTCCCGGGCGCGGCCAGACCCGCTCGACGGTGAAGCCGGCGCGCAGCGCGTCGCCCTTGGCGCCGGCGACCGCGGCCAGCGGATCGTCGGGGCGGCCGGCCACGACCAGCCAGACCCGCTGCGCACCGGCCAGACATTCGGCGGGCCGGGCGCACTCGGCGGCCCACAGGTCGCCCCGGCGGGCCTGGTCCTCGGTCACCAGCACGTCGCGGGGCCGGCGGTCGCCCAGGTGGTACGCCAGACCCAGGTCGAGGAAGAGCCAGCTCCGGCGGGGGGAGTAGACGACCGCGTCGCCCGGCCGCTGACCGTCGGCGACGATCCGGGCCGCGCCCCGGTAGTCCACCGTCGCGCTGCGCGGCCACTCGTGGGTGCGCCGCAACGCCGCCTGGTCCGGCAGCCCGAGCAGGCCGGCCAGGGCGACGACGGCCAGCGCGGGCGGCAGCGGTACCGAGGCGAGCGCCGCGCCGGCCAGCAGGCAGCCGAAGGGCACCACGAAGACGAGATACCGGGGTACCCAGAGCGCCACGACCAGCCCTGCGGCGAAGAGCAGCAGCACGGGCAGCAGCACGGCCAGCCCGGGGAGCAGCGCGCGTCGGCCCAGCCGTGCCGCGCCCAGCGCCGCGAGCCCCACCAGCACCCCGCCCACCACCCCGCTCTGCGCCACGCCGCCCGCCAGCGCGGCCAGGTCGTCGGGTCGGGCGGTGTCCACCCAGCCGAGCTGCCGGGAGCGCTGTGCCCTGGCGAGCAGCACCAGCGGCGCCAGCAGCAGCACGGTCGGCAGCAGGGCGAGCGCCCAGCGCAGCACGCGGTTCGGCGGTCCCGTACGGCGGGTGGTGAGCACCGTCACCGCGTGCGCGGCGAGCAGGGTGAGCGCGACCAGGTGGGTGAGCCCGAGCGCGGCCACGGCGGCGGCGTACCCGGCCCAGCGTGTCCACCGGGGGCGGGCCATCGCCTCGACCAGCAGCAGGGTCGCCAGCACCGCCAGGAGGGTGGCCAGCGCGTACGGGCGGGCCTCCTGGCCGTATCGCGACGTGCCCGGGAGCACCGCGAGGAGCAGCCCGGCGAGCAGCCCGGCCCGGGTGCCGACCAGCCGCCGACCCAGGACCGCCGTCAGCCCGGCCGTGGCGGCCATGGCCAGGGCGGCGGGCAGCCGCAGCGCGGTCACCGAGTCGCCGAGGACGGCGATCCAGGCGTGCATGAACAGGTAGTAGGGGCTGGTGGCGGCGTCGATGGTGCCGGCGAGCCGGACGAGGTCCCCGGGTGACCGGCCCGCCGCGCTCCAGGTGGCCAACTCGTCGCGCCACGGCTGGGCGTGGTCGATCCCGGTCAGTACGACGGTCAGGGTGACCAGGCTCGGCGCGATCCAGACCAGCGGGCCCGCACGATCCGGCCCGGCCGTCGCCTCGCGCACCGGCGGGACGCGGTCGCCGGGCGGGTCGACGGAACCGGTCACACACCGCAGCGTCACACAGGCCGGACCTCACGTTGCGCCGATCCGGCGATCGGGTGCGGCTGGACAAGTCCGGGACGACGGTCTGCCTCATCAACCGTGACCGGCCGCATCGGACCTCGACCGCCAGGGGTGTAGTTCGTTCGCCCCGATACCCCAGAGGCATCTTCATGCCGCAGAGGTATCAGCGTTCCAGGTGGCAGCGTTCCATGAGCTTCTGGGCCACCTGCCGCGAGGTCGGGTGGCCCGTGATGTGGGATCCCGCACGCGCTCGTTGGCCGGCCCCCACCAGGTGTGGCAGCATGACTTTCATGACCGCCGCTGTCGTCCGCCGTCTCGTGGCCCGCCGCCACGTCGACTACGGCCGTGTGCGCAGCGCGATCTGTCCGGCCCACTGACGACGCCCGACCATTCTGTCTCGGGCGCGCCGCGCGCCGGCTGTTCCGACACCGTTGTCGCCAGCCCGTTCCGACGGGCCGGCCGCGCGCCCTGCGTCTCAAGAGGCACCGCAGACAACGGAGGACGCCGCCATGGCGGTCAGCAGCATCCCGGCCCGGGCCGGGGACCCGACGTCCCCCCGACCGGCCCGGGCCCCCCGCCGGCCCCGCGGGGAAGGTCAGTGGGCGCTCGGTCATCGCGAGCCGCTCAACCCCAACGAACGGATCAAGAAGGACGACGACCCGCTGAACGTGCGGGCCCGAATCGAGAACATCTATGCCCACCAGGGGTTCGCCTCGATCGACCCGCAGGACCTGCGTGGCCGGTTCCGCTGGTGGGGGCTCTACACCCAGCGCAAGGCGGGCATCGACGGCGGTCGCACCGCCGTGCTGGAGCCGCACGAGCTTGAGGACGAGTTCTTCATGCTCCGCGTACGGGTGGACGGGGGCGAGCTCACGCTGGCGCAACTGCGGGTGGTCGCGGACATCTCCCGCGAGTTCGCCCGGGACACCGCCGACATCACCGACCGGCAGAACATCCAGTACCACTGGATCCGGGTCGAGGACATGCCGGAGATCTGGCGCCGCCTGGAGTCCGTCGGCCTGCAGACCACCGAGGCGTGCGGCGACTGCCCCCGGGTCGTGCTGGGCAGCCCGGTCGCCGGGGTGGCCCGTGAGGAGCTGCTCGACCCGACGCCGGCGGTCGACGAGATCGTCCGCCGGTACGTGGGCGACAAGGCGTACTCCAACCTGCCGCGCAAGTTCAAGACCTCCATCTCCTGGCTGGTCGACACGCCCTACGAGACGAACGACGTCTCCTTCCTCGGGGTGGACCACCCGGACCACGGGCCGGGCTTCGACGTCTGGGTCGGCGGCGGCCTGGCGACGAACCCGATGCTGGCCCAGCGGCTCGGCGTCTGGGTGTCGCTGGACGAGGTCCCGGATGTCTGGGCGGGGGTGGTCGGCATCTTCCGCGACTACGGATACCGCCGGCTGCGCAACCGGGCCCGGCTGAAGTTCCTGGTCGCCGACTGGGGCGTGGAGAAGTTCCGCGAGGTGCTGGAGAAGGAGTACCTGGGCCGGGCTCTGCTCGACGGACCGGCCCCGCAGCTGCCCGACCGGCCGGTGGACCACATCGGGGTGCACCCGCAGCGCGACGGCCGTCACTACGTGGGCGTCGCCCCGGTGGTGGGCCGCGTCTCCGGCGGGCAGCTCGCCCGCCTGGCCGACGTCATCGAGGCACACGGCAGCGGGCGGGTGCGGCTCACCCCGTACCAGAAGCTGCTGGTGCTGGACGTGGCGCCGGAGCGGACCGACTCGCTGGTGCGCGAGCTGCGCGGGATCGGTCTGGAGGCGCGGCCGTCGGCCTGGCGGCGCGGCACCATGGCCTGCACCGGCATCGAGTACTGCAAGCTGGCCATCGTCGAGACCAAGGCGCGCGGCGAGGAACTGGTGGCCCGGCTGGAGGAGCGGCTGCGCGACTTCGACGCCGACATCTCCATCCACCTCAACGGCTGCCCCAACGCCTGCGCCCGCACCCAGGTCGCCGACATCGGCCTCAAGGGCCAGCTGGTGATGGGTCCGGACGGCCAGCAGGTGGAGGGCTTCCAGGTCCATCTCGGCGGCGGGCTCGGCATGGCCGAGGGGCAGACGGCCGGGTTCGGCCGCAAGCTGCGCGGCCTGAAGACCACTGCCGAGGAGCTTCCGGCGTACGTGGAACGGCTGGCCCGGCGCTACCTGGCCGGCCGGGAGGCGGACGAGACGTTCGCCAACTGGGTGATCAGGGTCGACGAGGAGGAACTCAGATGAGCGAGACCCGTTCCGCGCCGCTGTACTGCCCGTACTGCGGCGAGGAGGACCTGCGGCCGAGCGAGGCAGGCCACGGCGCCTGGGAGTGCCACGCGTGCGCCCGGGTGTTCACGGTGAAGTTCACCGGCCTGCTCGGCCGGGCGGTGGCCCGGTGAGCGGGGGCACGGACGGCCGGCCCGGCCTCGTCTCGGCGACCGGCCTCGGCCTGGTCGGCCCGGGCGCCCCGGCACCGGTCGGCGAGGCCCGGCGCGATCCCGACGAGTTGCGCGCGCTGGCCGAGGAGGCCGGCCGGGAGCTGGAGGGCGCACCCGCGCTGGAGATCGCCCGCTGGGCGGCCGAGACCTTCGGCGACCGGTTCTGCGTCACCAGCTCGATGGCCGACGCCGTGCTGGCCCACCTGGTCTCCCGGGTCGCCCCGGGCGTGGACGTGGTCTTCCTCGACACCGGGCTGCACTTCCCGGAGACGCTCCGGGTCCGCGACGAGGTGGCCCGTACGCTGCCGGTGAACGTGCGGTCCATCCGGCCGCGCCTGACCGTGGGGCAGCAGGACGGCCAGTACGGCCCGCGCCTGTTCAACAAGGCCCCGGACGACTGCTGCCAGCTGCGCAAGGTGGAGCCGCTGGAGCGGGCGCTCGGCGGCTACGACGCGTGGGCCGCCGGGCTCCGCCGGGACGAGTCGCCGACCAGGGCGAACACGCCGGTGGTGACCTTCGACGCCCGCCGGGGCAAGGTCAAGGTCAATCCGATCGCGGCCTGGCGGCAGGCCGACGTGGACGCCTACGTCGCCCGCTGGAACGTGCCGGTCAACGAGCTGTTCCGGCAGGGCTACGGCTCGATCGGCTGCTGGCCCTGCACCCGCCGCACGAAGGCGGGGGAGGACCCCCGGTCCGGCCGCTGGGCCATGTTCGAGAAGACCGAGTGCGGCCTGCACCTCTGACCCGACCGGTCCCGGGCCCGCCCGTGTGGGCGGCGCCCGGGCCGTCGGGGGCGGCCGACCCGGTGGTCCTGGTCGCCCACGGCAGTCGCGACCCGAGGGCCGCCGAGGCGACCCGGGCGCTGGCCCGGGCCGTGTCGGCTGCCCGGCCGGGCACGCCGGTGCTGGCGAGCTGGCTGGACCACACCGCCCCGGGACCGACGGCGGTGCTGCGCGACCTCGCCGCCGCCGGGCATCCCCGGGCGGTGCTGGTGCCGCTGCTGCTCACCGCGGCCTACCACCGGCGGGTGGACGTGCCGGCGGCGGTCGCGGCCGCCCACGAGGCGGGGGCGCCGATCGCGGTACGGGTGACCGACGTGCTCGGCCCGGCGGACGGGGAGGTGGACGCCGGTCTGCTGGCGGGCCTGCGCCGACGGTTGGGCGAGGCGGCGCCGGGGCGCTTCGACGGGCTGGTGCTGGCGGCGGCGGGCACGAGGGACGCCCGGGCGCGCGGCTCGGTGGGGCGGGTGGCCGCCGCGCTGCGCGCCGGTCTCGGTGTGCCGACCCGGGTGTCGTACGCCTCGGCGGCCCCGCCGGCCGTGTCGGCTGCGGTGGCGCGGCTGCGGGCGCGGGGCGCCGGACGGGTGGCGGTGTCGGCGTACTTCCTGGCGCCGGGGCTCTTCCACGACGCCGTCGCGGCAGCGGCGCGGGGTGCCGGGGCGGTGGCCGTCTCCGCCCCGCTGACCGACGCGCCGGAGCTGGCCGACCTGGTCCTGCGCCGGGTGGACGCCGTCGGCCGGGTGGCGGGGGTCACGCCCCGCTCATGATCGTCGACGGTCCCCGGCGGGTACGAGGAGGACCATGGGCGGGCCAGCCCGCGTACCGGCGGCGCTGCGGACAGCAGTACGCCCCGGCGGGCGTACCCGGCCGGGGCGTACTGGCGGTGCTTGTGGGGGATCAGGCGGAGTGAGCGCGCAGCACCCGGAGGCCACCGCGGCGCTTGACAGCCCGCCGCTCCTCCTCGCTCATCCCGCCCCAGACGCCAGCGTCCTGACCGGACTCCAGCGCCCACTGCAGGCACTGGTCGGTCACGGAGCAGCGCCGGCAGACGGCCTTGGCCTGCTCGACCTGCAGGAGAGCCGGCCCGGACGTCCCGATCGGGAAGAACAGTTCCGGGTCCTCGTCGCGGCAGACAGCATGGTGACGCCAGTCCATGGCGGCAACACTCCTCATTCTGGGTGGGTGGCAGAGATTGCTTCTGTTGCTTTTCCTATATGCATCCGCAGCGCCGAATGGTGACGGTTCGCGTACGCCTATTCGGCAGTGCGTGAGCAGGCTGTGTCGGCCCCGCGGACCTGCTGGAACAGCTCAACCTGACGAGCCTATCCAAACAATGTCCCGGCAACTCAAGTTCGCTTGTGAATACTTTCACGAACGCCCGGGATGTCAAGGGTGACGCTCGGAAAAACTCCGGGCGGTGAGCAAGCCCACAACCCCTTTGTCCGGATTCCAGCGCGTTCCTGGTTACCCGGCGTACCACTGTCGAGGATCAATATAGTACAGTCCGCGTGACATTGCTGACATTTCCGGCACAACCCCTCGGTGTGGCGGCCGTCGCATCGGTCCGGTGTCGCGGCCGCGTCGACCAAGGGCAGTACCCGAGACCTAGCAGATTACTCTCAGTGCGGCGGGAATGGATGTGAATCTGACTTTCTCCCGCTCGCCAAGGTAGTCGCCGTCGAGCTGGAACGCCTGCGGCCGCGCCGAGAGCAGGGAGAACTCGGCGACATCGTGCAGCCGCAGCACCTGGCGGCCGTGTGGATCGGGTGTCCGCGAGAAGAACTGCGTCACCGTCCGTGTCGTACTGGCCACCCGGAGCTGACGTAGGGCCAGCACGTCCAGGCCGAGATCGAAGGACGCCTCCGGGTTGGGGTTGACCTCGCGGTCGCCCAGGTACGTCCACGGCGCGGTGTTCTGGATGATGACCGTCGCCAGCTCGCCCTCGGCCAGCTCACCCGGGCGCTCCAGGCTGATCGCCGGATGACGCCGGTCGGAGTTGAGGAAGTACTGGGCCGCGGTGGACCGGAAGTAGAGCGCGGGCGTCGAGACCCGGCCCCGCCGGCGGGCCTGCTCGACCCGGTGGATGACGGCCGCGTCGAGGCCGAAGCCCGCGCAGAACGTGAAGTAGCGGTCGTCGGCCCGGCCGAGCCCGATCGTCCGGTACCGGCCCAGCCGCAGACCCTCCAGGATCATGCTGGTCCCGTCCGGCCAGTCCCGTGGCAGGCCCAACGCCCGCGCGAAGACGTTGGTCGAGCCTCCCGGCACGGTCGCCAGGGCGGGCAGCCGCTCGGCCGGCGTGGCGCCGTTCGGCAGGGTCGGCGGCTGCGCCGTCATCAACCCGTTGACGACCTCGTTGACTGTCCCGTCGCCACCCAGCGTGACGACGACGTCGACGCCCTCCTCGGCCGCCTCGCGCGCCAGGTCGGTCGCGTGTCCCCGTCGGCGGGTGTAGCGCACGGAGAGGTCGACTTCGCTGCGCAGTGCCCGGACCAGGACGTCCCGGCTGCGTTCGCTGGTGGTGGTGGCCTTCGGATTGACCACCAGGACGGCCCGCATGCGCGGCACTGTACCGCGCGCGACCACAGGTATCGTGGCGCGCGTGACCATCGACTCCGACCCGATCCCCGTCACCCTCCGCTGGGCGGTCCGGTTGCTGCGGGCCGAGGCGGTCGCCGTGGGACTGGTCGCCGCGTGGCTGCTCTGGGCCGACCTCACCGCCACCACCACCGACCTCACGTCGGCGTTGCTGGTGACCGCGTTCGCCATCGGCGCGGCGGCGGCCCTGTGGGCGCTGGGCGGCGCGCTGACGCGCCGGAGGGCGGGGGTCCGGGCGCCGGCGATCGTGCTCGAGCTGATGCTGCTGCCGATCGGGTGGTTCATGATCCAGGGCGGCATGGCGTGGCTCGGCGTACCGCTGATGGCGCTCGGCCTCGGGGTGACCGCTCTGCTGGTGAGCACCCCCACCACCCGGGCCCTCGGCTTCGAGTGACGCCCCCGCCCGCAGTCGGCGGGCGGACGGTCAGTAGCCGGAGGCGCGGCGGGTGAGCAACGAGATCGTGGCCCGACCGTCGGCGGCGGTCGCGGCCGCCGACGTGGTCAGCGCGGTGAGCACCTTCCACGCGAAGGACGACTCGGCGGGGAGCGTGGCTCCGCGCACGGTCGGCACGGTCACCTCGACGGTGAGCGCGTCCTCGGTGACCGCGAAGCGGCAGTCGAGCTCCGCGTCGCGGGTGGCGATGGCGAGCAGCATCGCGCACGCCTCGTCGACGGCGATGCGCAGGTCCTCGATCTCGTCGAGGGCGAACTGGAGCCGCGCCGCGAGCCCCGCGGTGGCGGTACGTAGCACCCCGAGGTAGCCCCCGTCCGCGGGCACGGTGAGGTGCACGACGTCGTCGTCGGTCGTCGGCTGCCCGGTCAGTTGAGTCACCACTCATCCCCCCGGTCGGGGACTCTACCCGCTCGGCCGCCCGGACGTGTGGGGACCGCCACGTGCCCGCGCGACGGACCCGTCAGCGCGTCCCCGCCGAGGCGGTGGGGACGGGTTCGTGGCCGGCCGATCCGTGCGCCATGACGACGACGGCCGGCACACCCTCGGGGCGTGCCGGCCGGATCGTCGGCGGACCGGTGGGGGTCACGCCTGCTTGGTCTCCCAGAAGATCTTGGAGATCTCGTCGATCTTCTGGAGCAGCTCGTCGGCCTTGGACGGGTCGGTGCCGCCCTTCGCGCCGGCGGCCCCGGCCAGCTTCGTGGCCTCGTTGAACAGCTGGTGCAGGTGCGGGTACTTCTCGAAGTGGGCCGGCTTGAAGTAGTCGGTCCAGAGCACCCACAGGTGGTGCTTCACCAGGTCGGCGCGCTGCTCCTTGATCAGGATCGCGCGGGTGCGGAACTCGGGGTCGGTGTTGGCCTGGTACTTCTCGCAGATGGCCTTCACCGACTCGGCCTCGATCCGGGCCTGGGCCGGGTCGTAGACGCCGCAGGGCAGGTCGCAGTGGGCGCTCGCGGTCACGCGGGGCGTAAGGATGCGCGGAAGTCGCATCAGGATCCTCCATGGGAAGTTTGCGATGATCCAAGACGACATTACTCCTGGAGGCGCTCCGAGGAGGCCGGGTGGAGGGGAAACCGATGGGTACCGATCGCCCGGCGGCGCCCCGCCTGCGGTGGCCGCTGACCGCCGTGCTGGTGACCGGTCCCTCCATGTCGCCCACGTTGCGGCACGGCGACGCGGTGCTGGTCCGCCCGGGTGGACGGGCCGTCCGCCCCGGCGACGTCGTGGTCGCGGTCTTCCGTGGCCGCCCCGACCTGCTCGTGGTCAAGCGTGCGGTCCGCCCGCAGGACGGCGGCTGGTGGCTGCGCGGCGACAACGACCTGGTCACCGACGACTCCCGGGCGTACGGCGTGGCCGACGTGCGGGGTCGCGTGGTGGCCCGCTACTGGCCCCGGCCCGCCCGGGTGCGCCCGCGTCGGGTATGACCCCGCTCACATCGGTGTGACGGTGGCGACACTATGCTCGAAACGTGCCCGGGTGACCCCCGCACCGCGTGCCGCCGCTCGGCGCCTCACCTCGCGTCCACGCCGGCCGCCCCGTCTGCTCGACAGATCCTGGAGTCACCAATGTCATCGTCCACTCTGGACCCCGCCGATCCCGTCTTCCGGCTGCACCGTGGCGGCAAGATGGCCGTCGCCTCGACCGTCCCGTTGACCAGCCGCGAGGACCTCTCCCTCGCGTACACCCCGGGCGTGGCCCGGGTCTGTGAGGCCATCGCCGCCGATCCGACGCTCGCCGACGACTACACCTGGGCGTCACACGCCGTCGCGGTCGTCACCGACGGGTCGGCCGTACTCGGGCTGGGCAACATCGGCCCGCGCGCGGCGCTGCCGGTGATGGAGGGCAAGGCGGTGCTGTTCAAGCAGTTCGCCGGGGTCGACGCGGTGCCGGTCTGTCTGGACACCCAGGACGTGGACGAGATCGTGGCCGTGGTGCGCGCGCTGGCCCCGTCGTTCGGCGGGATCAACCTGGAGGACATCAGCGCCCCGCGCTGCTTCGAGGTGGAGCGCCGCCTCGACGAGGCCCTGGACATCCCGGTCTTCCACGACGACCAGCACGGCACCGCGATCGTCGTGCTCGCCGCCCTGCGCAACGCCGCCAGGCTGCTCGACCGCAAGCTCGGCGACCTGCGGGTGACGGTCAGCGGCGCCGGCGCGGCGGGGGTCGCGGTGACGAAGATGCTCATCGCCGGCGGCGTGAACCCCGAACAGGTGGTGGTCTGCGACTCCAAGGGGATCATCGGCCGGCACCGGCCCGAACTGACCGGCACCAAGGCGGAACTGGCGGCGTGCACGAACGCCGGCGGTCGCGAGGGCGACGTCACCGAGGCGCTGCGCGGGGCGGACGTGCTGATCGGCGTCTCGGGCGGGCAGATCCCCGAGGCGGCGGTCGCCGGCATGGCCCCCGGCGGCATCGTCTTCGCGCTGGCCAACCCGACGCCCGAGGTGCACCCGGAGGTGGCCGCCCGGCACGTGGCGGTCGTCGCCACCGGCCGCAGCGACTACCCCAACCAGATCAACAATGTGCTGGCCTTCCCGGGGGTGTTCCGGGGCGCGCTGGACGCCCGGGCCACCCGGATCACCGAGGGGATGAAGGTCGCCGCCGCCGACGCCATCGCCGGCGTGGTGGCCGAGTCGCTCACCGCCGAGGCGATCGTCCCGTCCCCGCTCGACCCCCGGGTAGCCCCCGCGGTGGCCGCGGCGGTCGCCGAGGCCGCGCGCCGCGACGGCGTCACCCGTTGACCGTGTGAGGAGGGGCTCTTCCCCGCCGCCCGGCGGCGGGAAAGAGCCCCTCCTCGCGTCGGTGCCCTTCTTGTCGGAGGCTCGGCTTGTTACCGTGCCGATCATGCGTGCCGCCTTCGTCTCCCGCTTCGACGACGCCAACCCGCTCGCCGCGCTCACCGTCGGCGAGCAGCCCGAGCCGACCCACCCGGCCGACGACTGGGTGACCGTGCAGGTGCGGGCCAGCTCCCTCAACCACCACGACCTCTGGTCCCTGCGGGGGGTCGGGCTGCGCGCGGAGCAGCTGCCGATGATCCTCGGCTGCGACGCCGTCGGGGTGGACCCGGACGGCAACGAGGTCGTCGTCTACCCGGTCGTCCCCACCCCGGGTGACCCGCGCGGCGTCTCCATCCTCTCGGAGCACTTCCCCGGCACGCTGGCCGAGCGGGTCGCCGTACCCCGGTCGAACCTGCTGGCCCTGCCGGCGGGCCTGGCGGCGGCGGACGCGGCCTGCCTGCCGACCGCCTGGCTGACCGCCTGGCGGATGCTGACCACCGTGGGCCGGGCCGACGACGCCGACGCCGTGCTGGTGCAGGGCGCCGGCGGGGGCGTGGCCACCGCGGCCGTCGCGCTGGCCACCGCGATGGGCAAGCGGGTGTACGCGACCAGCCGCGACGCCGCCAAACGGGAGCGGATCGCCGAGCTGGGGGCCACCGCCGTCGAGCCCGGCGCCCGGCTGCCGGAGCGGGTCGACGTGGTCATCGAGACGGTCGGCGCGGCCACCTTCGACCACTCGCTGAAGTCCGCCGCGCCGATGGCCCGGATCGTGGTCTCCGGCGCCACCGCCGGGCACGAGCCGAAGGTCAACCTGCGCCGGGTCTTCGCCATGCAACTGGAGATCCTGGGCACCTCGATGGGCACCCCCGACGAGCTGGCCGCGCTGCTCGCGTTCTGCGCCGGGCGCGGCGTGCGCCCGGTGGTGGACACCGTGGTCCCGTTCAGTGAGGTCGCCGACGCCTTCGCCCGCCTGCACTCCGGCGACGTCTTCGGCAAGGTCGTCGTCGACCACACCGCCTGACCGGCGGAGCGGCTGGCCGCCCGGGCCGGGTCTCGTCGTGCCCGGGCGGTCGTCGACGCTTCGACGGTCGGTGCCCGGGCGGTCGGCGCGCTCCGACGGTCGTTGCCCGGGTGGCCGGCGTGCGCGGGTCACCCCTCCGCCGGCGTCAGAGGCGGTTGTCGAGGGTGGCGACGTCGTCGCGGGCGGCGTCGGTGGGGATCCGGTCCTTGGCGGACCGGTCGCCGTAGAGCGACCAGCGCAGGAACTCGACAGTGGTGTCCGAGACCACCCGCAGCGCGGCGCCGTCGCCGAGCAGCGCCCGGCCGTGGTCGCCCTTCGGCAGGCTCAGCATCGCCTTCGGCCAGGGCACCCTGTCGTAGACGGCCTTGCCGGCGGCGTACTCGACCACCTCGTCGGCCTCGCCGTGCACGAAGAGCTGCGGGGCGGCGGCACCCGCGAAGGCGGTGCCGACGCCGAGCGCCGTGCCGGCGAAGACGACCCCCGCGTCCAGCCGCTCGTCCCGGCCGGCGGTGAACAGGCCGATGGTGGTCACCCCGCCGGCCGAGTGCCCGGCCGCCGCCACCCGGTCCGTGGCCAGCCGGCCGCGCAGCGGGTCGCCGGCGCGGGCGTCGAGGGCGAGGACCTGGGTCAGCACGTACGACACGTCGGCCGGCTGGTTGAGCACGTCGAGCACGTTGCCGTCGCCGCCCCGGGCGGTGTGCGGGAAGGTCGGCGCGGCCACCACGAACCCGGCCGCCGCCCAGCGGGTCAGCAGCGTCGCGTAGTCGGCCGGCCGGCCGTTCAACCCGTGGCTGAACATGACGACGGGGAACTTCCCCCCGGCCGCGTCCGCCGACCGCTCCGGCTGCCCACCGGGCTTCCCGGCCGCCGGGTACCAGACGGTCACCGGCAGCGGCCGCTTCCCGTCGCGGTTCAGCTTCATCTGCCGTACGCCGACCGCGAAGGTCTTGTCGGGCGCGGTGCCGGCGGGCACCTGCGGGGTGGGGGCGACCGTCGGCGCGGGCGGCACCGGGGCCGTCACCTGCGGGGCCGCCGCCCGCGGGGCCGGCCCGGCGTCGTCGGAACAGCCGACCAGACCGGCGGTGAGCAGTGCGGAGGCGAGCAGGGCGGGGGTGACACGACGCGGCATGGATCGATTGTGCCTCGCGACTCGCCCCCGCCCGCCGGGGATCGACGCGCCACACTCCGCCCGCACCCGTAGCGCCCCCGGGTGATCAGGACGGCATGGACGTATCCCGGCCCGTTTCAGGTACATGACGTCCTGATCACCGCTGGTTGGTCCGGCGGTGCCTCCTCAGGGGCCCGTTGCCCGGGTGGGGCGGGGGAGGGGACGGGAGCGTCAGCCGACCGTGGGCGGTGGTCGGTGGCGGGTGGTGGCGCGGAGGCGGGTCAGGTCGGCGGCGTCCTTGGGGCGGCGCGGCCGGTCCGGCATCCAGACGGGGAACATCTCCTTGAACTCGACCTGGGCGGCCACGGAGATCATCGGGACGGTCAGCGCGCCGATGCGACCGGGCGGGCCGGCCAGCATCCCCTCGGGCAGCGCCGTCCCCGCCCACGGCCCGGCACCCACCACCACCTGCCCCGTCGCGTCCCGCGCCAGGTACGCGACGCTCATCTCGACGTCCTCGCGGACGAGGTCGAGCTGCACGTCCGGGGGCATCCGGGGGTCGGGCCGCCAGCCGTGCCCGCGCAGCAGGCCGGCCAACCGGTCGGCGTCGGCGCGCCAGCAGTACCAGTCGACGTCGACGTGCGGCCGGGTCACCTCACCCAGGTGGAAGTCCATCGCCCAGCCGCCCCGCAGCCACACCTCGATGCCGGCCGCCGACGCCAGCCCGGCCAGCTCCGCGATGCCGTCCAGTTGCCGCCCCGTGAGATCGTCCACGACGGCACGGTAGCCGGATGGTCCCTCCCCGCGCACGCGCCTTTGCACGCTCAGCCCGCCGACCGCGACGCCCGGTTCTGCACCGACTCCGCGCCGGCGACGGGCGGGTCACCGGGCGGGGCGGATCTCGAACGCCGTCACCCCGGGACGGCGGGCGTCGCCGGGCAGGCGGCTGCCGGCCGCCTGGTCGCCGTAGAGGGTCCAGCGGAGGAAGTCGGTGGTGGTGGCGAGAACCTGGTCGAAGCCCGGCAGTCCCGGGGTCAGGTATTCGCCGTGGCCCTGCCCGAGCAGGCTCAGGAAGGCGGTCGGGCCGGTCGTGCGGCGGTACGCGGCGCGCCCGACCGTCGCCGGCACGATCCGGTCCGCCGTACCGTGCACGAAGAGCAGCGGGGCCGCCGGCCCGGCGAAGCCGCCGGCCATTCCGCCACCGGCGATCACGATGCCCGCGCGCAGCCGCCCCGACCGCCCGGAGGTGAACATGCCCGCCGTGGTGAAGCCGCCCGCGGAGTGGCCGGCGGCGGCGACCCGGCCGACGTCGAGATGCCCGGCGAGCGGGTCCCCGGCCCGGGCGTCGAGCCGCACCAGGTGCCGGATCAGCCGCCAGCCGTCGGCCGGCTGATGGCGTACGTCGGCACGGCTGAACCGGGCGGCGCCGCGCCGGGTGTGCGGGTAGGCCGGGGCGGCCACCACGAACCCGGCGGCGGCCCAGCGGGAGGTCAGCCCGGCGTGCAGCTCGGGCAGGCTGTGCAGCCCGTGGCTGTAGACCACCACGGGGAAGCGTCCGGCGGCCACCGCGCCGCGCTCCGCCGGGTACCAGACGGTCACCGGCAGGGGACGCGCCGAGGCCGGGTCGACGGTGAAGGTGCGTACGCCGACGGAGTAGGCCGTCACGGGCGACGGACGGGCCGGCGGCGGTGCGCCGGGCGCGGCGGTGGCCGCCGGGGCGCAACCGGCCAGCAGCGTCGTCATCAGTACGGCGACCAGCCGCTTGATCCCCACCGTTTCACGGTAGGTGCCCGGCGGCCCGCGCCGGCCCCGCCGTCCGGACCGGACGCCCCCGCCACCCGGGCCGGATCGTCTCCACCGGCCGGCTCGACCTGACCCCGACGCGGGCGCGGGGGACGGTGGCATGTGACCGGCTTGGCTAGGGTCACCGCCATGCCTGAGAACCGCGCCGACCCGAGCGGCAACACCGAGGCGTTCCGCGCCTACGCCCACACTCCCGAGCCCGAGGCGCCGGCCGGCGCGTCCCGGACGCCGCTGCTCGTCGGCGCGGCGGCGGTCGCGGTCGTGCTGGTCGCCCTGCTCGCCTGGCTCGCGCTGGGCTGACCGCGCGGGTCCGTCGGGCCCGGTGACCCGGACCGCCCGGGTCACGGGTCAGCCAGCCGCGTCGACCACCGCGCGGGTCTGGAGGGCGATCTCGCGCTCCTCGTCGGTGCCGACGACGCAGACGGTCACCTCGGCGTCCGCCGGCGAGATGACCCGGTCGCCGGTGCCGTCGTTGCGCCCCGGGTCCACCGCGATGCCGAGCCGCTCGAGGCCGGCCAGGGCGGCGGCGCGCACCGGCGCGGCGTGCTCGCCGACGCCGGCGGTGAAGGTGACCGCGTCCACCCGGCCGAGCAGGGCGTAGTACGCGCCGACGTAGCCGGTGACGCGCCGGCAGTAGACGTCGAAGGCGAGCGCCGCCGCCGGATCGCCGTCCGCCCGGCGCGCGAGCACCTCGCGCATGTCGTTGGCGCCGGTCAGCCCGAGCAGGCCGCTGCGGTGGTTGAGCAGGTCGTCGATCTCGTCGACGGAGAGCCCGCCCTCGCGGCGCAGGTGGAAGATCACGGCCGGGTCCAGGTCGCCGCTGCGGGTGCCCATGACCAGGCCCTCCAGCGGGGACATGCCCATCGAGGTGGCCACGCTCCGGCCGCCGGCCACCGCACAGGCGCTCGCGCCGTTGCCGAGGTGCAGGGTGATCGTGTTCACCTCGGCGTACGGGCGGCCGAGCAGTTCGGCGGTGCGCCGCGACACGTACGCGTGCGAGGTGCCGTGGAACCCGTACCGCCGGATGCCGTACCGCTCGGCGGTGTCCCGCTCGATCGCGTACGTCGCGGCGGCCTCGGGCAGGGTGTGGTGGAACGCGGTGTCGAAGACGGCGACCTGCGGCACCTGCGGCAGCGCCGCCAGGGCGACCTCGATGCCGACCAGGTTGGCGGGGTTGTGCAGCGGCGCGAGGGGAACCAGGTCGCGGATCGCGGTCAGCACCGCGTCGTCGATCAGCACCGGCTCGCCGAACCGCTTCCCGCCGTGCACCACCCGGTGCCCGACGGCGCGCAGACCGGTCAGGTCGAGGTCGTCGAGGATGCCCCGGACGGCCGTCCCGTGGTCGGCCGGGCCGCCGCCGGCCTCGCCGACCCGCTCCACGGTGCCCTTGTCGAGGACCCGGTCGCCGTCGAAGAGTCGGAACTTCACCGACGACGACCCGCAGTTGAGGACGAGGACGCGGCCCGCCGTCGACTCCTGGGGGGCGGGACCGGTCATGACGACTCCTCGGTGGTGGCGGCCTGGATGGCGGTGATCGCCACGGTGCTGACGATGTCCGGCACGGTGGCGCCCCGGGACAGGTCGTTGACCGGCCGGCGCAGGCCCTGCATGACCGGCCCGACGGCCATCGCCCCGGCGGAGCGCTGCACCGCCTTGTACGTGTTGTTGCCCGTGTTCAGGTCCGGGAAGATGAAGACCGTGGCCCGGCCGGCGACCTCGCTGCCGGGCAGCTTCGTCGCCGCCACCGCCGGGTCGATGGCCGCGTCGTACTGGATGGGTCCCTCGACGAGCAGGTCGGGCCGGCGCTCGCGGACCAGCTTGGTGGCCGCCGCGACCTTCTCCACGTCGACGCCCGCCCCGGAGCTGCCGGTGGAGTAGGACAGCATCGCGACCCGTGGCTCGATGCCGAACCGGGCGGCGGTGTCCGCCGAGGAGATGGCGATGTCGGCGAGCTGGGCGGCGTCCGGGTCGGGGTTGACCGCGCAGTCGCCGTAGACCAGCACCCGGTCGGCGAGCAGCATGAAGAAGACGCTGGACGCGACCGAGACGCCCGGCACGTTGCGGATGATCTCGAACGCGGGGCGGATGGTGGCGGCGGTGGTGTGGGTCGCGCCGGAGACCATCCCGTCGGCGTGCCCCGTCTGCACCATGAGCGTGCCGAAGTAGTTCGGCTGGGCGACGATGTCGTGGGCCAGTTCTAGGGTGACGCCGCGGTGGGCGCGCAGCCCGGCGTACGTGGCGGCGAACTCGTCGCGCCACTCGCTGGCGACGGGGTCGACCACCTGGGCACCGGTGATGTCGATGCCCAGCTCGCGGGTGCGCCGGGCGATGTCGTCCGGGCGGCCGAGCAGCGTGATGTCGGCGACGCCGCGGCGCAGCAGGATCTCCGTCGCCCGCAGGATCCGCTCCTCCGCCCCCTCGGGCAGCACGAGGCGCCGGCGTCGGGCCCGGGCGCGGTCGATCAGGTCGTACTCGAACATCAGCGGGGTGACCCGCTCGGAGCGGCTGACCCGCAGCCGGCGGGCCAGGTCGTCGGTGTCCACGCAGCGCTCGAACGCGCCGAGCGCGGCCTCCACCTTGCGCGGGTTGGCCGCGCTCGGCCGTCCCTCGATCCGGCTGGACGCGGCGACGGTGTCGTAGCTGTCGCTGGGCACGGAGAGCACCGCGAGCCCGGTGTTGAGCCCCTCCACCAGCCGCATCGCGCGCGGGTCGGGTTGCTCGCCGAGGGTCAGCACCACCCCCGAGACCGAGACCTGCCCGGCCACGTGCGCGGCGCTCGCCGCCACCAGCAGGTCGGCCCGGTCGCCCGGGGTGATCACCAGCGCGCCCTCGGTCAGGTGGTCCAGCAGCGTCGGCACGTGCGCCGCCCCCACCACGTAGTCGAGCACGTCGCGGCTGAGCGCGGCGTCGTCGCCGGCGAGCAGGGTGGCGCCGAGCGCCGCCGCCACCTCGGCCACCGTCGGCGCCGACACGGTCGGCACCTCCGGGATGGCGTACGTCGGCACCGGCAGCTCGGGAAGCGTCATCGGGCCGGGGACCCGGTTGGCGATCACCGCCAGCACCGTCGCCCCGAGGTCCGCCAGATCGTGGTACGCCCCGCGCGCGGCGGCCGCGATCGCCGCCGGCTCCTGCCCGAAGCCGTCGACGACGGGCACCACCACGCTGCCGAACTCGGTGGCCAGCCGGGCGTTGAACGCCAGCTCGCGGGGGCCGGCGCCGTCGCCGCCGTCGGCGAAGTCGCTGCCCACCACGACCACGGCGGGGCAGCGCCGTTCGACCTCCCGGTAGCGCTCGACGATGCCGCTGACGAGTTCCTCGCGCCGCCCGTCGGCGACCAGCGCGGTCGCCTCGGCGTAGCTGGTGCCGCTCAGGTCGGCCAGCGGCAGTTCGATGCGGTAGCGGTCACCGAGCAGGGCGAGGATCGGGTCGGGGCCGTGTCCGCGCACCAGCGGCCGGAACGCGCCGATCCGCTCGACCTGCCGGGACAACAACTCCGCCAGGCCGAGGGCGATGGTCGACTTTCCGCCGCCGGATCCGACGCTGGTCACGTACACGCTGCGGGCCACGCACCCACCCTAGAAGATCTTCGGGCCGCCGGCTCGGGTCGTGGTACCCGTCGGTCACGGGACCATGGCCCTGTCCGCGGCCGGGCTACTCGTCGTCGGGGTCGTCGAGGCGGGCCAGCCAGGTGGCGAAGCGCTCGATCGGGGTCTCGAACTCCGGGTTGAGGTCGACGAAGTCGCGCAGGCGCTCGCCGAGCCACTCCATGCTGACCTGCTCGTCGCCACGGCGCTGGACCAGTTCCTCGATCCCGCGGTCGGTGAAGTACATGCTGTCCGTTCCTCGTTCGTCGCTGTGCGGTGCGGATGTCCGGGCGGGCCCGGTGACGGGTGCCCTGCCCGCCCGGCGGTGGGGGAGGGGCCCCGACGGCGACCGGGGCAGAGCCGTCAGGGTCGACGGGCTCCGCCCCGGTGCGCTCGGCGGTGCGTCAGGTCACGGGCGGGGCAGGGCCGCCTCGATCAGCGCGTTCTGCTCGACCTCGTGCATCTTGGCGGAGCCGACGGCCGGGGCGGCGGCGGCCGGGCGGGAGATCCGGCGCAGCCGGACGTCCGTCAGGTGCTCCAGCAGGTTGAGCGCGACGAACGACCAGGCACCCTGGTTGGCCGGCTCCTCCTGCACCCAGGCGAAGTCCTCGGCGTTCGGGTACGCCGCCAGGGCGGCCCGGATCTCCTCGACCGGCATCGGGTAGAGCTGCTCGATCCGGATGATCGCGGTGTCGGTGACGCCGCGGTCGTTGCGGGCCTGGAACAGGTCGTAGTAGACCTTGCCCGAGCAGAGCAGCACCCGCTTCACCTGCTCCGGCGCCGCAGCGCCCGGGTCGGGCAGCACCGGCTGGAAGGTGCCGGTGGTGAAGTCCTCCACCGGGGAGACGCAGAGCTTGTGCCGCAGCAGCGACTTCGGCGTGAACACCACCAGCGGCTTGCGCTTCGGCGACAGCGCCTGGCGGCGCAGCAGGTGGAAGTAGTTCGCCGGGGTGGTCGGGATGGAGACCCGCATGTTGTCCTCGGCGCACATCTGCAGGAACCGCTCCGGGCGGCCGGAGGTGTGGTCCGGGCCCTGGCCCTCGTGCCCGTGCGGCAGCAGCAGGGTGACCGCGGAGCGCTGGCCCCACTTCACCTCGCCGGACGAGATGAACTCGTCGATCACCGACTGGGCGCCGTTGACGAAGTCGCCGAACTGGGCCTCCCAGCACACCAGCGCGTCGATGTTCTCCACCGAGTAGCCGTACTCGAAGCCCATCGCCGCGTACTCGCTGAGCAGCGAGTCGTGCACGAAGAACCGGGACCGCTCGCCGTCGGCGGTCAGCGACTGCAACGGCAGGTGGTCGTTGCCGGTCTTCGCGTCGACCACCGAGGCGTGCCGCTGCACGAAGGTGCCCCGGCGCGAGTCCTGCCCGGCGAGCCGGACGGTGACCCCGTCGTGCAGCAGCGAGCCGAACGCGATGATCTCGCCGAAGCCCCAGTCGATGTTGCCCTCGACGGCCATCTTGGCCCGCCGGTCGAGCAGCTGCTGGATCCGCTTGTGCGGGGTGAAGCCCTCCGGCAGGTTGACGTGCGCCTCGCCGACGGCCCTGACGACGGCGGCGTCCGTGGCGGTCTCCACCTGCGGCTCCGGCTCGTCCTCCCGCTTGGGGCGGCTGAGCTGCCGCGGCGTGGTGGCGGCGTCGCGGGTGGCCTTGAAGACCCGCTCGAGCTGCGACTGGTAGTCGCGCAGCAGCTCCTCGGCGTCCTCCACCGTGATGTCGCCGCGCCCGATCAGCTCCTCGGTGTAGAGCTTGCGGACGGAGCGCTTCGAGTCGATGATCTTGTACATCTGCGGGTTGGACATCGACGGGTCGTCGCCCTCGTTGTGCCCGCGGCGGCGGTAGCAGACCATGTCGATGACGACGTCCTTGTTGAACTCCTGCCGGTACTCGAAGGCCAGCCGGGCGACGCGGACCACGGCCTCGGGGTCGTCGCCGTTGACGTGGAAGATCGGCGCCTGGATCATCCGGGCGACGTCGGTGCTGTAGAGGCTGGAGCGGCTGTGCTCCGGGGCGGTGGTGAAGCCGACCTGGTTGTTGACCACCACGTGGACGGTGCCGCCGGTGCGGTAGCCGCTCAGCTGCGAGAGGTTGAGGGTCTCGGCGACCACGCCCTGGCCGGCGAAGGCGGCGTCACCGTGCACCGCCAGCGGCAGCACGGTGTAGCCCTCCAGCTTGAGGTCTATCCGGTCCTGCTTGGCCCGGACGATGCCCTCCAGCACCGGGTCGACGGCCTCCAGGTGCGACGGGTTCGCCACCACCGAGACCTTGACCGAGTGGTCGCCGTCGGGCGTGGTGAACTTGCCGTTCTGACCCAGGTGGTACTTCACGTCGCCCGAGCCCTGGGTGGAGCGCGGGTCCAGGTGCCCCTCGAACTCCGAGAAGATCTTCTCGTACGGCTTGCCGACGATGTTGGCCAGCACGTTGAGCCGGCCCCGGTGGGCCATGCCGATGACGACCTCGTCAAGCCCGCCCTCGGCGGAGGCCTCCAGCACCTCGCCGAGCAGCGGGATCAGCGACTCGCCGCCCTCCAGCGAGAAGCGCTTCTGCCCGACGTACTTGGTCTGCAGGAAGGTCTCGAACGCCTCGGCGGCGTTGAGCCGGTTGAGCACGTGCTTCTGCTCGTCGGGCGACGGCTTCTCGTACTTGCGCTCGATCCGCTCCTGGATCCAGCGCCGCTCCTCCGGGTCCTGGATGTGCATGTACTCGATGCCGACGCGCCGGCAGTACGAGTCGCGCAGCACGCCGAGGATGTCGCGCAGCTTCATGCGCTGCTTGCCGGCGAAGCCGTTGACCGGGAACTCGCGGTCGAGGTCCCAGAGGGTCAGCCCGTGCTGGAGCACGTCCAGGTCGGGGTGCTTGCGGATCTTGAACTCGAGCGGGTCGGTGTCGGCCATCAGGTGGCCGCGCACGCGGTACGCGTGGATCAGCTCGTGCACCCGGGCGGTCTTGTTGATCTGACCCTCGTTGTTGACCGCGACGTCGCGCATCCAGCGCACCGGCTCGTAGGGGATGCGCAGCGAGGTGAAGATCTGGTCGTAGAAGGTGTGCTCGCCGAGCAGCAGCTCGTGCATGACCTTCAGGAACTCGCCGGACTGGGCGCCCTGGATGATCCGGTGGTCGTACGTGCTGGTGAGGGTGATGACCTTGCTGACGGCCAGCTCGGCCAGGGTCGCCTCGGACATCCCCTGGTAGGGGGCCGGGTATTCCATCGCGCCGACACCGATGATCGCGCTCTGCCCCTGCATGAGCCGCGGCATCGAGTGCACCGTGCCGATGCCGCCGGGGTTGGTCAGCGAGATCGTGGTGCCCGAGTAGTCGTCCATGGTCAGCTCGTTGCGGCGGGCACGCCGGACCACGTCCTCGTACGCCTGCCAGAACTGCCGGAAGTCCATCTGCTCGCAGGCCTTGATGGAGGGGACCACCAGGTTGCGGCTGCCGTCGGGCTTGACCAGGTCGATCGCGATGCCCAGGTTGACGTGCTGGGGCCGGACCATGACCGGCTTGCCGTCGACCTCGGCGAAGGAGTTGTTCATCTCCGGGTGGGCGACCAGGGCGCGGACCAGCGCGTAGCCGATGAGGTGGGTGAAGCTGACCTTGCCGCCGCGCCCACGGGTCAGGTGGTTGTTGATCACGATGCGGTTGTCGACCAGGAGCTTCGCCGGGACGGCGCGCACGCTGGTGGCGGTCGGCACGGCCAGCGAGGCGTCCATGTTCTGGACGATCTTCGCCGCCACGCCGCGCAGCGGGGTGTGCTGCGGGCCGGTGGGGGTCGGCTTGGCCGCCGCGGGCTTGGCGGGGGCGGCCTTCGCGGGCGCCGGCTTGGCGGGGGCGGCCTTGGCCGCCGGCTTCTCCTGCCTGGGCTCCGGCTTCGGCTCCTGCCTGGGCTCGGGCTTCTTCTCCGCCGGCTGCGCGACCGCGGCGGCCGCCTCCTGCTGGCCGGCGGGCTCGGGCTTGGCGGCCGGCTTCGGGGCCGGCTCAGCTCCGCGCGGCTGCCCGGCGCCGGGCGCCGGGCGGTAGTCCGCGAAGAAGTCGTGCCAGGCCGAATCGACGCTGGTGGGGTCGGCGAGGTAGCGCTGGTACATCTCCTCGACGATCCACTCGTTCGGACCGAAACCCGCCAGTGGGTTCTCCTGCGAAGTCTGCTGGGTCGACACGGCCGGTAATCGCCTCTTTCACGCGGGTTTGTGTGTCACGCGGTGTCCGGTGTCGCCCTGCCTTCGAGCGCGCACGAGACGGCTCCCAGGCTACGCCGTACGGATGCCACAGGCATTTCCGCCTCCGACCCGTGGCCGGTTTCACAGAAGATGCCAGAAGTTCACCAAACGCTGCGTGTTCCGTCGGGTGCTGATAAGGCCCGACATGTGGGCGGACGCCGGTGCGACCGGGGCGGGAATGGTGTCCGTCGCCATCCCCGCCCCGTCGTCGCGCGTACCCGTCAGGAGATGTCGCGCCGCCGGGTGATCAGGACGCCGACGACCCCGCTCACCACCGCGTAGCCGATCAGCACGAGCGCGCCGACCCACCACGCGGGCGTGAAGTCGGTCTGCCCCTCACTGACCATGACGGTCGAGGCGACGGCGGGCCAGATCACCTGCCACTTGATCACGGCCTCGCTGTTCAGCAGGTTCGACAGCAGCAGGAAGAGCAGCCCCACGACCTGCGTGCCGACCAGGTAGAGCACCGCGGCGGTGATCACCGCGCCGAGCTGGTTGGTGATCAGCGTGCCGATGCCGATGCCCAGGACCGTCCAGATCGCGTATGCCAGCAGGTTGAGCAGCAGCGCCCGCTGCACGGCCCACTCGCCGAGCATGGTGCCGTGGCCGTTGGCCGAGAGGAACACCGCTCCGGCGACCAGGTCGATCAGCGTGGTCACCAGCCAGAAGACGAAGCCCAGCAGGCTGGCCGCGACCAGCTTGCTGACGATCACCGACGTGCGCCGCGGCGTGGCCAGGAACGTCGTGGTCGCCGTCTGGTGGAAGAACTCGTTGGTGACCATCAGGATGCCGATCAGCATCACGAACATCAGGCCCAGGTACTGCCCGGAGGTGTAGAGGTTCGCGGCCTGCGCCGTCGCGGAGGCCTGGTCGCCCGTGACGCCCAGTTCCTCGGCGTTGCCCTTCAACGTCTCGTTGGCGACCCAGGCGTTGAAGGCGAAGGCCAGCGCGATCGACAGGAACGCGGCGATGGCCAGCCACCACCACGTGCTGGTGGTACGGATCTTGAGAAGCTCGGACCGGACGAGGTTCATCGGATGCCCGCCTTTCCGGCCGTCAGCTCCAGGAAGACCCGTTCCAGGTCGGGCCGTTCCGTGGTCAGTTCGTGCAGTTCGACGCCCGCCGTCAGGGCGACCCGCCCCACGGTCGGGGCGTCCACCCCGCCCACCAGCAGGACGCCGTGCTCGTCGACGTCGACGGTGGCCGGCCCCTCCTTAAGGGCCGCGGTCAGCGCGTCGGCCTGCGGGGTGCGCACCCGGACCCGGATGCCCTGCGCCATGGAGCCGATCACCTGCTCGACCGTGCCCTGCCGGACGAGCTGCCCGGCCGCGATGATCACCACGTCGTCGGCGAGCAGCTGCATCTCCGACAGCAGGTGGCTGGAGACCAGCACCGTGCGGCCCTCGTGGGCGAGGTTCTTGAGGAACCCGCGCATCCACCGGATGCCCTCCGGGTCGAGCCCGTTGGCGGGCTCGTCGAGGACCAGCACGCGGGGATCGCCCAGCATGGCGGCGGCGATGCCGAGCCGCTGCTTCATGCCCAGCGAGTAGCCCTTGAACTTCCGCTTCGCCGCCGGGGTGAGCCCGACCTGCGCCAGCGCCTCGTCGGGCCGGTGCTTCGGCAGCCCGGCCGCCGCCGCGATCACCCGCAGGTGGTTGATGCCGGTGCGGCCCTTGTGCGCGCTGGAGGCCTCCAGCACGGCACCGACGTGCCGCAGCGGGTCGGCCAGGTCGACGTAGCGCCGCCCGCCGATGGTCGCCGTCCCGCTGGTCGGTGTCACCAGGTTCAGCAGCATCCGCAGCGTGGTCGTCTTACCGGCGCCGTTGGGGCCGAGGAAGCCGGTCACCCGCCCCGGTTCGACGGTGAACGACAGGTTGTTGACGGCCCGGACGTTCTTGTACTGCTTCGTCAGGCCGGACACCACGATCTGACCGTCACCGGTGGGGCTTCTCTGCCCGTCAGTCATTGCTCTCCTTCGTGCGGTGGCGTCGGGGTACGCCGTGACACAGCGTGGCGGGCGGGCGCAACCAGGTCAATCAGGCGCACTTCCGAGATCCACCTCCGCCTCAGGCAGGAGGCCCTCATCCCCAGGGACGATTATCCGACGTCGTCGGCCACCGCGATCCAGGTTGCCCGGGCCCAGGCCAGCAGGGTGCCGTCGGGGGCGTACAGGCTGGTGTGCACGAGCGCCTTGCGCCCCTCGCCGCCGACCATGACGCCGGTCACCACGCACTCGTCGCCCGGCTCCGGCAGCGCCGCGACCACCGCCGCGATCCGGCCCAGGACGTACGGCCGGCCGGGAGCGATCACCGCCCAGCCGCCGGGGCAGTCCAGCGCCGCCCAGACGGTGGGCGCCGTGACCGGAGCGGGCACCCGGAACGGCGCGGCGGTACGGCCGTCCGGCAGCCGCCCCGGAAAGATCCGCAGCCCGTCGGCCCGGTCCGGGCCGCAGACGTAGCAGCCCGGGAAGGGGTGGTCGACCAGCCCGGGGTACGCCGCCGAGGCGGCCCGCGCGGCCGGCAGGTCCACCGGCGGCACCACCGCCCGGGGGTCCTCCGTGGGGCGGACCTGGGCGACGAGTTGGCCCTGCGGGTCGCGGACCTCGCCGTCGACGACAGTGAGCGGGATCTCCAGCGGGGGCGGGCGACGCAGCGTCACCTCGACCGGTCCCGGGCCGGCGGCACCGGCGAAGACCCCGGCGCTCCAGCCACCGTTGCCCGAGCCGGGTGGTCCGTTGAAACGCGACTCGATGATCATCATTCACCTCCGGCGAGGGCGCCCGGCCCCGTCGCCGGCACGCGCCCCCGGCAGCCTCGCACGCCGTCGACCGCGGTGTTCGTCCGGTGCTGTGCCACTGTTGGGGCCGTGCCCAGGACCCCCCTGCCGGCCGGCCCGACCCGCGAGGCGGCCCGGCGTCGGCTCCGCTCCCTCGCCGGCTGGGAGCTGCTGAACGTGCCCCTGCAGGCGTGGGTGTGGTTCCAGCTGGTGGGCCTGCCGCCGACGGCGGCGAATCTCGCCGGCTTCGGGGCGGTCGCGGTCCTGCTCGTAATGGGCGCGGCCTACTGGGCGCTCAAGCTGCGACAACTGCGCCGCGGGGAGCCACGCCTGCCCGGCCGGCGCCACTTCGTCACCGCGCGCGCCGCCCTGCCGTTCCTCCTGGCCGCCGTGATCGCCGCCTGCGCCGTGGCCGCCGTGCGGGCGCCCGGCGCCCGGTCGTACCCGGGGCTGGCCTTCGGGCTCTTCGCCGTACTCGAGTACGTCAACTACTTCCACGTCCAGCTCATGCACGACAACCGGGCCGACCTGCGGCGTCTGGCCACGGTCGGGTTCCGGCGTTCGCACCTCGCCCGGGACCTGCGCGCCACCCGTTGAGACGAGCGCCGGCCCCGCCGCCGCGACACCGGCACGGGCCGTTCACCTCATCGACATCCCGCACCCCGCCGGCCGGCAACCCGGGCCGCCTACACAGGTCCCATGGCCGTTCTGCACGCCGCTGGCGCACCCCTGACGACCAGCGGTTACACCCTGCTGATCGCCGACGACCCGAGCGAGGTCGCGGCCGCGCAACGCCTCCGTCACGAGGTGTTCGCCACCGAACTCGGCGCCACCCTGCGCCCGGGGGCCGCCGGGCTCGACGTCGACGACTTCGACGCGTACTGCGACCACCTGATCGTCCGGCAGGAGGGCACCGGCGAGGTGGTCGGCACGTACCGGCTGCTCCCGCCGGGCCGCACCGACCGGCGGTACGCCGCGACCGAGTTCGACCTCACCGGGCTCGACCCGATCCGCGACGACCTGGTCGAGGCCGGGCGGTCCTGCGTGCACCCCGATCACCGCTCCGGCGCGGTGATCAACCTGATGTGGGCCGGCATCGTCCGCTACCTGCACCTGCGCGGGTCGCGTTGGCTCGGCGGCTGCGCGTCGGTGCCGGTGGCCGACGGGGGCGGGACCGTCGCACGGGTGTGGGACGAGGTCGCCGCCCGGCACCTGGCCCCGCCGCGGCTGCGCGTACGGCCGAGGCGCCCCTGGTTCGCCGAGCCGGACAGGATCGTCGGGCCGGTGGCGGCCGACGGCCCGGCGGCGCGGGCCACGGTTCCGCCGCTGCTGCGCGGCTACCTGCGTCTCGGGGCCTGGGTCTGCGGCGAGCCGGCGTACGACCCGGACTTCGGGGTGGCCGACTTCTACGTGCTCTTCTCCCTGGACCGGATGAACCCCCGTTACCTGCGGCACTTCCTCGGCGGGGCCGAGCGGTGAGCACCGCCGGTCGCCTCTGGCTGCCCGCGTCGGGGTGCGGGCCGACCTGCCTCCCGGCGGCCGGCGAGGTGCCGGCCGTGTCGCCCGCGCGGCGGGCGGGCCGGACCCTCGCCGTCCTCGGGATGCTGTCGGCGGGCACGGCGCTGGCGGTGCTGCTGCCGGCGCTGCCGGCCGGGGACCGGGCGGCGGCCCTGCGCGGTTGGGCCCGGTGGACGCTGCGCGCGTTCGGCGTGCGCCTCGTGGTGCGCGGCCGGCCGCCCCGGCGGGCGGCGCTGCTGGTCGCCAACCACGCCTCCTGGCTGGACGTGCTCGCGCTGCTGGCCGTCGCGCCGGCCCGGATGGTGGCCAAGCGGGAGGTCCGGTCATGGCCGCTGGTCGGGCTGCTCGCGGCGGCGGCCGGCACCGTCCTGGTCGACCGGGCCCGCCCCCGGGCCCTGCCCGCGACGGTCGCCCGGGTCACCGTCGCGCTGCGCGCCGGCAGCCCGGTGGCGGTCTTTCCGGAGGGTACGACCCGGTGCGGCACCGCCGATTCGGTCGCCTGCCGCCCCGGCCGGGGGTTCCGTCCGGCGCTGTTCCAGGCGGCGATCGACGCCGGGGCGCCGGTGGTGCCGCTGCGGATCGGCTACCGGTGGGCCGCGACCGGCGTGCCGACCACGGCCGCCGCATTCGTCGGGGACGACGACCTGCTGCGCTCGGCGGGACGGGTGCTCGCCGCCCGGGGCCTGGAGGTGCGGGTGAGCGTCTCCGCCGCCCTGCATCCCGCTCGGGACGCCGACCGGCGGCTGCTCGCCCGGGCGGCGGAGGCGGTCGTGCACGCCCCCGCTGCCGCCGTCGGGCGGGCGCCGGCCGGATATGCGGCGTGAGGACGGGGGGAGAAGCGGGTCAGCCGACCGGGCCGATCCGCTTGGCCAGGCCGACGAACGACTGCCACGCCCGCGAGTCGAAGTGGAGGGTGCCGCCTTCGCGGTCCTTGGTGTCGCGCACCAGCACGACGCCCGGCACGTTGTCGGCGACCTCGACGCAGGCTCCGCCGTTGCCGCCGGACCTCGTCGACTTCCGCCACTGCGGGGTCGTCACGTCCATGACTTCGCCACCTCCTTGATCAGCACGGTCGACTGCCGGCGGGGGAGGGCCTCGTTCCGCACGATCTCCCACGTCTTGGCCAGCCTAGCAATGTCGATGGATGCGTCGACGATCTGCGCGCTGAGCTGGTTGTCGGCGTAGGCCACCCGGGTGCCGTCCGGCAGTTCGGCGATGATGAACTGGCCGGTCATCCCGAGGTACATGCCGGCGTCGGCCGGGACGACGTGGAGCTGGACGTGCTCCTGCGTCGCGGCGGCCACCAGGTGGTCGAGCTGCTCGGCCATGAGCCCCGGCTGGTCGAGCACCGGCCGGCGCAGCACGGCCTCGTCGACGACGGCGATGAGCTGGGGCGGCCGATCCCTGCCGAGGATCGCCTGGCGCTCCATCCTGGAGGCCACGATCCGCTCGACCTCGTCGGCGGTGAACCGGCCCCCGGCCAGCGTGGCGCGGGCGTAGCGTTCGGTCTGGAGCAGACCCGGCACGTACGCCAGCTCGAACCAGCGCAGCGTCGTGGCCTCCCGCTCGAACTCGATCCACTCCCGCAGCCAGGCCGGCGTGGCGTCGAGCCGGGCCAGCTCACGGAGCATCCGGCCGAACCGCTCGCCCGTGTCGTGCTGGTCGTCGATCGCCTTCATGTACTCCCGCGTCGGCGGGCGACCGCCCGTCTCGACCGAGCTGACGTGCGACCCGGAGTAGCCGATCGTCCTGCCGAAGTCGTCCTGGCTCAGGCCGAGCTGAGCGCGGAACGTGCGTAGCTCACCCAGCACGTAGTTGGTGGCGGTGCCCATCGATTCCCCAAATTCTGCTCGGTCCCGTCGGCGTGTCTCCCGTGTCCGCTCGGTCGGCTCGTTGACCTGCGCGGATGCGGCGAGCATGTGTCGACCGTAGTGGTGTCCTCACCAGACTGTCACCACGCGGGCCCGTTCGCCGTCGTCGAGGACGTGGGCGGGTCCTGCCGGGGCCGCCCTGCTCCCCCCGTGGCGGGGCGGCCCACCTCGACAGCGGGGTGGGGGAGAAGTGGGTCACCGTGGAGGCTGGCACCGGAGTCGGTGCGGACGGCACTGCGCGTGCCCGGGCTGCGCGGAGCGGCGGGAGATCCGGAGCCGGCGGCCGAAGCCCGCTCCGGCACCGCCCCCGCCGCCCCGCCCGAGCAGGCCTGCTCCGTACATCCCCGGCCCGATCGGGCCCTTCGTGCCGCCTCCGGCCGGGCCGAGGGCGAACGACGCGACCGAGATCCTGTGGTACGGCGCGGCCGATCTGGCCGCCGCCGGGCGGGCGCGCCGGTGGAACGGGGGGCGCTGGTGAGGCCCCTGCTCTCCACCCGGCTCCCGCAGCCCGGCCCCGGACCGCGCCCCGGGCGGCCCCGCCACCGCATCGAGGGCCGGCCGCCGCACACGCCGCTGCGACCGCACTGGGGTTGTCGCTCGTGCGGTCAGCCATGGCCCTGCGCGACCGCGCGACTCTTGCTCAAGGCCGAGTACGAGGGCGCGCAGCACAGCCTGTCGATCTACCTGGCGGGCCTGATGTACGAGGCGATGCGCGACCTCTACCACCTCGACCCGCGCGGTGGTCCCAGCCCTCGGGCCATGTTCGACCGCTTCGTGGCCTGGGGACCGTACCGCCGGCCGCTCGTGGAACCGGTGCCGTGAGGTTGTCACGTCCGCGCTTGTCGTGTCGCGATGTATCGCGTTAGTGTCCTGTCATTCGGCGCGCCGACGACGCGGTGCGTCGCGGAGGGAGGACCCGATGGCCGACTGGACCGTGCACGCCCCGCAGCGGATCACCCTGGACGGGACGGTCGCCCGACTCGACGTCCACCTGCTCAGCGGCCGGCTCAACGTGGTGGCCACCGACGGCCCGCCCCGGGTCGACGTCACCAGGGTCGGGCGCCGGCCGGTCGTGGTGCAGCACCGCGACGGCCGGCTCTCCGTACGCCAGCAGCGACGCTGGCGGCTCTCGGACTTCGTCTTCTGGATGGGGCCGCTGTCCCGACTGCCCAGGGTCGACGTCTCCGTCGCGGTCCCCGCCGGCGTGCTCGCCGACCTGGAGCTGGTGCAGGGCACGCTGGTCGCGTCGGGCCTGCGCGGCGAGACCCGGGTGGAGGTGACCGCCGGCCAGATCACCTTGATGGGGCTGCGCGGCCGGACGTCGGCGAAGATCACCGCGGGTCCGGTCGAGGCACTGGGCGTGGCCGGCGACCTCGACCTGGAGACGGTCTCGGGCGAGGTGACCCTCGCCGACAGCGCGGCGGGCCGGGTCCGGGCCCACACGGCCTCCGGGGCCATCACCTGCGACCTGGACAATCCCCGGCGCAGCGACATCCGGCTCAGCACGATCTCCGGCGGCGTCACCGTCCGGGTCCGCGAGGACAGCGACCTGGCCGTCCGCCTGCACACCACGTCGGGCCGGATCACCAGCGCCTTCCCGCAGGTGCGGGGCGGCGCCGGGCCGGGAGCCGGAGGCGACAGCGAGGGCGTGCTCGGCACGGGTGAGGGTAAGCTCTCCGCGTCCGCCACCTCGGGCAGCATCGCGCTGCTCGCCCGGCCGGTGGGCCACGACGAGGAGGAGTTGCCGTGACCGCCGTGTTCAGTCACGGGCGGCTCCGGCTCTACCTGCTCAAACTCCTCGACGACGGCCCGAAGCACGGCTACGAGCTGATCCGCCTGCTGGAGGAGCGCTTCCTCGGCCTCTACGCGCCCAGCGCCGGCACCATCTATCCCCGGTTGCAGCGGCTGGAGGCCGACGGGCTGGTCACCCACACCGCCGTCGGCGGCCGCAAGGTCTACGAGATCACCGAGGCCGGCCGGGCCGAGCTGCGGCAGCGGGCCGGCGAGCTGGCGGCGCTGGAGTCCGACATCGCCGCCTCGGTGCAGGACCTGTCCGCCCTGGCCGGGGAGATCCGCAACGAGGTGCGCGGCTCCGTCCGCGACCTGAAGCGGGAGCTGCGCGAGGCGGCCCGGCAGACCCGGCGTACCCGCTGGGCGCCCCCCGGTTCCGGCCCGACGCCCGCTCCCTCGCCTGGCCCCTCACCCGCACCCCCCGCCGGTCCGTCGCCGGCGCCCGGGCCCGGGTCGACGCCGCTCGACGAGTTCGACCAGCGGCTGGCCGCCTTCGCCGTCGAGGTGGGCGCCCTGGTCCGCGCCCGTCGGCCGAGCGACTCGCAGCTACGTACGGCCGTCCGGTTGCTCGACGGCGCGCTGGACGGGCTGCGTCGGCTGCTGCGCTGAGCGCGTCGCCCGCCTCACAGGTTCTTTCCAGCGACTGTCCAGCGCGGACGCAGCGAGAGCGCGGATGATGGGCGGCATGGCCGCTACCCAGACCGAGGCGCGACTGCTCGTCGTCGAGGACGATCCCAACATCCTCGAACTGCTCTCCGCGAGCCTGCGCTTCGCGGGCTTCGACGTGGCCACCGCGACGAGCGGCAGCGCCGCCCTCAACGCCGCCAAGGACCACCGCCCCGACCTGGTGGTGCTCGACGTGATGCTCCCCGACCTGGACGGCTTCGAGGTCATCCGGATGCTGCGCGAGGGCGGCACCCGTACGCCGGTGGTCTTCCTCACCGCCCGCGACGCGACCGACGACAAGATCCGCGGGCTGACCCTGGGCGGCGACGACTACGTCACCAAGCCGTTCAGCCTGGAGGAGCTGACCGCCCGGATCCGGGCGGTGCTGCGGCGCACCAGCAGCGGCGAGCAGACCCCCTCCCGGCTCACCTTCGCCGACCTGGAGCTGGACGAGGAGACCCACGAGGTGCACCGGGCCGGGCAGCGGGTGCAGCTCTCGCCGACCGAGTTCAAGCTGCTGCGCTACCTGATGCTGAACGCCAACCGGGTGCTGTCCAAGGCGCAGATCCTCGACCACGTCTGGAACTACGACTTCCGGGGCGACGACAACATCGTCGAGTCCTACATCTCCTACCTGCGTCGCAAGGTCGACAACACCCAGCCCCGGCTGATCCACACGCTGCGCGGGGTCGGCTACGTCCTGCGCAAGCCGGCGGCGTGAACCCGCTCGACCAGGGGAAGGCACAGCTGCGCGGAGTCCCGCTCCGGGTCAAACTGGTCGCGTCCGTCCTCGCCCTGGTCACCGGAGCGCTGGTGGTGATCAGCGTGTCGACCACCTTCTTCCTCCGCAGCTACCTCGAAGGCCAGGTCGACGACGACCTGCGGCTCGCCAAGGGCACGTTGTCCCGGGCGGTCGACCTGCTCATGCAGGGCCGGCAGATCGAGTTCGGTATGCCCAGCGAGTTCGTCGTGCTGGCGGTCGTGGACGGTGTGCCCCGGGTCGACTACTTCAACCCGAACCTGCGCCCCGACGATCTGCCGTCGTGGCCGACCACCGAGCAGGGCTTCGCGGACCTGGTCGGCGATCCCTTCACCGTCCGTGCCCGCGACGGTCACAGCCGCTGGCGGATGCTCTACACCGAGCTGCCGAACGGGCAGATGGCCGCGGTGGGACACCACCTCACCGACGTGGACCTGGCGGTCAAACGCCTGGTCTGGATCGACGTGCTCGCCGGTACGGCGGTGCTGGTCCTGCTCGCCTCCATCGGCGCGGCGATCGTCCGGACCAGCCTGAAACCGCTGGTGGAGATAGAGCGTACGGCCGCCGCCATCGCCGGGGGCGACCTCACCCGGCGGGTGCCCGATCCGGAGCAGGGGCAACCCGTGCCGACCTCGGAGTTGGGCCGGCTCTCCCGGGCGCTGAACGCGATGCTGACGCAGATCGAGGTCGCCTTCACCGCGCGGGCCGCCTCGGAGACCGCAGCCCGGTACGCCGAGGCCGCCGCCCGGGACGCGGCCGGCGCGGCGCGGGCCTCCGAGGCGCGGGCCCGCCGCTCCGAGGAGCGGATGCGGCAGTTCGTGGCGGACGCCTCGCACGAGCTGCGGACCCCGCTGACCACCATCCGGGGCTTCGCCGAGCTCTACCGCCAGGGCGCGGCGAGCGCGCCGGAGCAGACGGCCGACCTGCTGCGCCGCATCGAGCAGGAGGCGGCCCGGATGGGGCTGCTGGTGGAGGACCTGCTGCTGCTGGCCCGGCTGGACCGGGAGCGACCGCTGTCGCTCGCCCCGGTGGAGCTGCCCGTGCTGGCCAGCGAGGCGGTCGAGGCCGCCCGGGCCGTGGCGCCGGAGCGCCGGGTCGAGCTGGAGGTCGCGCCCGGCTCCGGCCCGCTGGTGGTCTACGGCGACGACGCCCGGCTGCGCCAGGTCATCGGCAACCTGATGACCAACGCGCTCACGCACACCCCGCCGGAGGCCTCGGTGACCCTGCGGCTGCGGGCCGAGCCCGGGAACCTGGCCGTGGCGGAGGTGGCGGACACCGGCCCCGGGCTCACCCCCGAGCAGGCGGAGCGGGTCTTCGAGCGCTTCTACCGGGTGGACGCGGCGCGTACCCGGCGGGCCGGCGGCAACACCGGCACCGGGCTCGGCCTGGCCATCGTCGCGGCGCTGGTGCGTGCCCACCACGGCACCGTCGAGGTGGCCGAGACCCCCGGTGGGGGAGCGACCTTCCGGGTCCGACTCCCGCTCGTGCCGGACACCGAGGGCGATGGCGAGTGACTTTCAGCCAACATTCAGGTGCGTTCCAGGCGGATCGCAGTGCCGCGCGTAAAGGTGGACGCATGACCGAGCACGAGTCCGACCCGCAGCGCCGGCCGGCCCACCCCGACGCCGAGCCGTCGCTCCCCACCGCCGAGCTGCCGCGCGCCGGGCGCGCGCAGTCCGACTCCACCCCCGCCGGTGACTCCGCCCCGACCGTCGGCTTCAGCACGGCCCCCGACGGCGACTCCACCAAGACCGTCGGTTTCGTCCCTGTGCCCGGCGGCGACTCCGCCCCGGCCGCCGGTGGCGCCGCCCCGGTGGGCGGCGAGGCGTCGCGTACCGCTGAGTCGGGCCCGGCCGTCGACGGCCCGCCCGCCGGCGACGGTGGCCCGCGTGTCGCTGAGCCGGCCCGCGCCCCCGAGGGCGCCGGTCCGGTCGACCGACCCACCCCGCCCGGCCCCTTCGCGCCCGCCCCGGCCGTTCCGCAGTACCCGGTGCCCGGCCAGCCCCAGCCGTCCCATCCGCACGCCGCCGGTCAGTCCGGCTACTCGCAGGCCGCCGGTCAGTCCGGCTATCCGCAGGCCGCCGGGCAGCCAGGTCACCCGCAGCCCGGCCACGTGCAGGCCGTCGGGCAGCCCGGCGCGCCCTGGTACGGCCAGCAGTCCGGCTGGAACGGCGGGGGACAGCCGGGACAGCCGTACGGCCACCAGCCGCACCACCCCGGCCAGCCCGTGCCGCCGTGGGCGCCCGCGCAGTCCGGTCCCCGACCCGGCCGGATCGCCAAGTTCGCCGGCGCCGGCGTCGCGGTGTTCGCGCTGATGCTCGGCTCGGGTGTCGCCGGTGGGGCGCTCGCGCTCGCCGTCGACGGCGACACCGGCATCACCCGCAACTACTCGGCCGCGCCGATCATCAACGGCGCCGACCTGCCCCGCATCGCCGCCTCCGTGCAGCCCAGCGTCGTCTCGATCGCGACGGACAACGGCGAGGGCTCCGGCGTGATCCTGACCGCCGACGGCTTCGTGCTCACCAACAACCACGTGGTCTCCTCCGGCAGCGGCGACAGCGTCGTGGTGACCTTCGCCGACGGCAAGACCGCCCAGGCGCGGATCGTCGGCACCGACCCGAAGACCGACCTGGCGGTGGTGAAGGCCAACGGCGTCAGCGGCCTGAAGGCCGCCACGTTCGGCGACAGCGACGCGATGCAGGTCGGTGACCAGGTGCTCGCCCTCGGCAGCCCGCTGGGTCTGCAGGGCTCGGTCACCGCCGGCATCCTCAGCGCCCGGGACCGCACCATCCAGGCGGGCAGCGGCGGGCAGCGGCAGGAGCCCAACCAGGGCGCCTCCTCGATCGCCGGCCTGCTCCAGACCGACGCGCCGATCAACCCGGGCAACTCCGGCGGCGCCCTGGTCAACACCCGGGGCGAGGTGATCGGCATCAACACCGCGATCGCCACCGCCGGGCAGGGCAGCACCGGCAACATCGGCGTCGGCTTCGCGATCCCCAGCAACAAGGCCAAGGACGTCGCCGGCAAGCTCCAGCGGGGCGAGAAGGTCAGCCACCCGTCGCTCGGGGTCAGCGTGACCGCCGCCGAGGGCGGGGGCGCCCTGGTCGCCGCCGTCACCCCGGGCAGCGCCGCCGAGAAGGCCGGGCTCCAGCGCGGCGACGTGATCACCCGGTTCGGCGACAAGGCGGTCAACGACTCGGACGACCTGGTCGGCGCGGTGCAGGCCGGCAAGGTCGGCGACCGGGTCGAGGTGGCCTACAAGCGCAACGGCACCGAGGCCAGGGCAACCGTGACGCTCGCCGAGACGTCGTAACCGGTAACCGAAGACATTCCTCCTCCCTCCGGCGGCGGGTGACGGGGCCAAGGGGGTTGGCTCCGTCACCCCCCGCTCTCCTTTCCGGCGGGTGGTTCTCCCGACGGCGGTTCACCCGGTGTGGGTGAACCGCCGTCACCCGCCGCGCCGGCACCGTCGACAGGACCGGCGAGGCCTACGGAGGGTGCGATGACCACGGCAGCGGCCGTCCGGACGGACGAGCGGATCCAGCGCGACGTGCTCGACGAACTGTCCTGGGACGCCCAGGCGCAGCCGAACGAGGTCGGCGTGACCGTCGAGCGGGGAGTCGTGACCCTGACCGGCTGGGTCGACGGCTACGCGCGCAGGTGGGCGGCGCGGCGCTGCGCGCAGCGCGTACGGGGGGTGCGGGCGGTCGCCGACGACGTCGAGGTGCGCCTGCCCGGCGAGCCGGGGCGTACGGACGCCGAGATCGCGATCGCGGCGAGCCGGGCGCTGGAGTGGGACAGCTTCGTCCCCGCCGAGCGGCTGGACGTCACCGTGGCCAACGGCTGGGTGATGCTGCGTGGCGAGGTGGAGTTCGGCTGGCAGCGGCGTACGGCCGAGCGGGAGCTGCGCCGGCTGCGGGGCGTACGCGGGGTGACCAACCTGGTCGAGGTGCGGCCCGTCACCCGTCCCGACACGGAGCGGACCCGCTGCGACCTGCAGCGGGCGCTGGGGCGTGGCATCGGCACCGAGCGGGTCACCGTCGAGTGGGACGGGGACACCGTCGTGCTCCGCGGGGTCGTCCGTTCCTGGTGGGAACGGGACGAGGCGGAGCGGGTGGCCTGGTCGGCCGAGGGGGTGCGGGCCGTGCGGGACCGTCTCCTCCTGGGCGGATGACCACCCGGGTCGTCCCGTTTAGTGGTGTCGCCGTCGGGAAACCGTCGCCGATCCCGCCCGCGCGGCGCAGATCGCCTCGCGGGGCGAGGCGGCCCGCGTTCCACAGCAGTGACCCGAGGGGGAGGTACCCGTGGCCGTCGACCATCCGTCGCCCGACAGACCGGCAAGGCGGCCGTTGCGGATCGCCATGGTGGTGCCGCCGTGGCTGTCGGTGCCGCCGCCCGGCTACGGCGGGCTCGAACAGGTGGTGACCGGTCTGGTGGAGACGCTGGTCGACCGGGGTCACGCGGTCACCGTCTTCGGGGCCGGCCGTGAGCACGGGACCCCGGCCGAGTTCGTCTCGACGGTGCCCGAACTCCAGTTCGAGCGGCTCGGCGAGGCGCTGCCCGAGCTGGCCCACCTGGCCCGGGTCAACCACCGGGTCCACGCGGGCGACTTCGACGTCGTCCACGACCACACCACCATCGGCCCGCTGATCGCCGGGCACCGCGCCGTGCCCACCGTGGCCACCGTGCACGGCAACCCGGTGGGGGAGTACGGCGACGTGCTGAGCGAGGCCGACCGGGGGGTCGGGCTGGTGGCCATCTCGCACGCCCAGCGCCGCCTCAACCCGGCACTGCCCTGGGTCGGTACGGTGCACAACGCGATGGACGTCCGGGGCGTGCCGCACAAGACCGCGCCCGGCCGGGGGCCGGTGCTGTGGCTGGCCCGGTTCAGCCCCGACAAGGGCCCGGACCTCGCCATCCGGGCGTGCCGGGCGGCCGGCCTGCCGCTGGTGCTGGCGGGCAAGTGCAACGAGCCGGCCGAGCGCCGCTACTTCGACCAGGTGGTCCGGCCCCTGCTCGGCGGGGACGTCCGGGTGGTGCTCGACGCCGACCGGGCCGAGGCGCTGCGACTGCTGGTCGAGGCACGGTGCCTGATCATGCCGATCCAATGGGACGAACCGTTCGGCATGGTGATGGTGGAGGCGATGGCGACCGGCACGCCGGTGGTGGCGCTGGACCGGGGGGCGGTGCCGGAACTCGTCCGGCCCGGAGGGACCGGTCTGATCTGCGAGCACGTGGACGACCTGCCGGGCGCGTTGCGTGCGGCAGCGGACCTCGACCCGGCGGCCTGCGTGGCGCACGTCGCCGAGAACTTCTCCACCGAGCGGATGGCCGCCGGCTACGAGGACGTGTACCGCCGCTTCATCGCCGAGGCGGCCCCGACCGTGGCGGCCCGCGAGCCGGTCCGGGCCCGGGCGCGCTGACCGCCCGTCACAGCCGCGCGGCTTCGAGCGCGCTGATCGCGCTGTCCAGCCGCCGGGCGTACGCGTCGGTGACGGCGCCCTCGCCACGGCGGACGGCGACCTTCTCGCGGAGCCGGGCGATCCGCGCGCCCAGGTCACCGGAGCGGGCGCGGGCCGCGTCGGTCAGGTTGCGCAGCTCGTTGCGGAAGTCGAGGCCGACGTCGGGACGGATCCCGCCGTCGTCGAGGCCGGCGCCGATCAGCCCGTCGACCCGGTTGGCGGCCTCGATGAGGTTGCCGCCGGCCGGGGTCGTCCTGCCAGGTCGGGGCGCCACCGGCGCGGCGGACGTCGGTGGCGGCGAGGTGGCCGCCGGCGGCGGGGTGTCGGTCGTCGGGGTGGGGGAGGCCGGCGGATCGGCCGGGCCCGTGGTGGGCAGCGACCGGGGCGGGCTCGTCTCCTCCTGCCGGATCGCGGGCACGGCGAGGGCCACTCCCACGATCAGCACGACCGGCACGATCAGCACCGGCCGCGGCAGGCGGCGTCGACGCCGCCGCCGGGCGAGGCGGGAACCGCGCGACTCGGCCCCGCCAGCCGGCTCGACCGGTCCTGACGGTCCCGCCGCCGGCAGTTCGGGACCAGCCGTCGGCGGCAGTTCGGCACCGGCCGCCGCCGGCAGTTCGGGACCGGCCGCCGGCGTCGGGGCGGGCAGCGTCGGGAGGGTGACCGTCGGCGCGAGCATGGTCGCGGCCTGCGGGTCGGCGGGGAGCAGTTGGTCGCGCAGCACCGTGGCGACCTGACGGGCGGTGGGCCGCTCCAGCGGGTCCCGTGCCAGGCAGCGCAGGCAGGTACGGGCCACCTCCGGCGGCAGGCCCGACATGTCCAGCGGGGGCGGGTGGTCCCCGGCGAGTGCCTCGCTGAGCTGCTCCCAGGTGTCCGCCGGGTACGGCACCCGGCCGGTCAGGGCCTCGTAGAGCAGCACGCCGAGGGAGTACACGTCGGTGGCCGGCTGCGCCGGCGCCCCGTCGAGCCGCTCCGGCGCCACGTACGCGGGCGTGCCGAAGGTGCCCCCGTCCTCGTCGTCGTCCGGCGCGCCGATCCGGGTGGCGATGCCGAAGTCGAGCACCTTCACCCCGGTGCGGGTCATCATCACGTTGGCCGGGGTGATGTCGCGGTGCACGATGCCGAGCCGGTGGGCGGCGGCGAGCGCGTCCGCCACCTGCGCGCCGACCTCGACCGCCTCGGCCCACGGCAGTGGCCCCTCGGTGAGCCGGACCTCCAGCTCCTCGCCGGTCAGCAGTTCCATCACCACGAACGAGGTGATGGAACCGTCGGGCGCGACGGTCTCGCCGTAGTCGTGCACCGAGGTGACGTGCGGGTGGACGAGCTGGGCGGCGGCGCGGGCCTCCTCGCGCACCATGTCGCGGAAGCGGGCGTCGGCGGCGAGCGACGGCGCGAGCACCTTCAGGGCCACGACCCGGTCGAGCACCTCGTCCCGCGCCCGCCAGATGACGGACATGCCGCCGGCCCCGATCTGGTCGACGAGCCGGTACCGGCGGGCCAGCAACCGGCCGGGGTGCAGTGCTGGCTTCACGGAACGCACCTGCCTCGCTGTGGGAGCGCTATCAGGTTGCGCGAATGTGTCGGGCCTGTCAACGGCCGGCTTCCGTGCGTGACCGGGAGTCGCCGGTCGGCCGCGCGCCCGGGGACGGCCCGTACCGGCAGCCGCCGCGCGCCGGCGCCCACGCGACCGCCCCGGCGCCGGCACCGGCCGGCCCCTTTCCCGCCCGTGCCAGGATGAAGCCATGTCGCGGGGACCGGTGGCGTTCGTGCTCGGGGGCGGGGGAGTCCTCGGCGCGGTCGAGGTGGGCATGCTGAGGGCGCTGTTCCGGGCCGACATCCGGCCCGACGTGGTGCTGGGCACCTCGATCGGAGCGGTCAACGGCGCGCTGGTCGCCGCCGAGCCGTCGGAGGCGGTCACCGACCGGCTGGTCCGGCTCTGGGCCTCACCGGAGGCGAGCGAGGTGTACGGCGACTCCGTGGCCCGCCAGCTGCGCCGGTTCGCCGCCCGTACCCACCTGCACTCGCCGCGCCCCCTGCGCAAGCTGCTGGAGGCGGAGCTGGGGGCGGAGACCACCTTCGCCGATCTCCAGGTGCCCTTCCGCTGCTGCGCGGCCAACATCGAGCGGGCCGCCGAGCACTGGTTCGACAGTGGACCGCTGGTGCCGGCCGTGCTCGCCTCCGCCTCGGTGCCGGGGCTGCTGCCGCCCGCCAGGATCGACGACCAGCACTACATCGACGGCGGGATCGTGAACTCCATCCCGATCGGCGAGGCGGTCGCGGTGGGCGCGAGGCGGATCTTCGTACTCCAGGTGGGCCGGATCGAGCGGGAGCTGAGCCCGCCGCGGCGGCCCTGGGAGATCGCCCAGGTCGCGTTCGAGATCGCCCGGCGGCACCGGTTCGCCCGGGAGATGGCGGCCCTGCCCGACGGCGTGGAGGTGCACGTGCTGCCCACCGGCGGGCTGGAGCCGCGCGACGACACGCCGTGGGCGTACCGGGACATGGCGGCGGTGGGGCGGCGGATCAGCCGCGCCTACACGGCGTCCCGGCGCTACCTGGCGACGCAGGTGGAGCGCTGATGCCCCTGCCGCCGCGGTGGGCACGCCGACTGCTCCTGGCCCCCGGCGTGGTGCTGCTCGCCTTCCTGGTGGTGACGACCCTGCCGATCTGGGCGCTGCTCGCGGCGGCCGTGTCGCCGCTGGTCCCGGGCCGGCTGCGGCCGCTGCGCCTGCTCTGGCTCGGCTGCGTCTACCTGGTCTGGGACGCGACGGCTCTGCTCGCGCTCTTCGCGCTCTGGGTCGCTTCCGGATTCGGCTGGCGGGTCCGCTCGCCCGGCTTCCAACGGGCGCACTACGTGCTCGCCGGCTGGTTCCTGCGGGCCCTCTTCTGGCACGCCCGCTGGGCGCTGCACCTGAACATCGACGTGGCGGGCAGCGACCCCGACACCGCGCTGCCCGGCCGGCCGGAGCTCGTGCTCTGCCGACACGCCGGTCCCGGCGACTCGTTCATCCTGATCCACGCCCTGGTCAACTGGTTCAACCGGGAGCCGCGGATCGTGCTCAAGGACAGCCTCCAGTGGGATCCGGCGGTCGACGTGCTGCTCAACCGGCTGCCGAACCGCTTCCTCGCGGCGGGACCGGAGGGCCGCGGGTCGGTGGCCGAGCAGGTCGGGCACCTGGCCCACGGCCTGGACGACGACGACGCGTTCGTGATCTTCCCCGAGGGCGGCAACTTCACCCCCGGCCGCCGGCTGCGGGCCATCGAGAAGCTGCGCGACCTGGGCCTGGAGCGGATGGCGCGGCGCGCGGAGCGGCTGCGGCACGTGCTCGCCCCGCAGCCGGGCGGGTTGCTCGCGGCCCTGGAGGCGGCGCCCGACGCCGGGGTGATCTTCGTGGCGCACACCGGCCTGGACCGGATGCTCACCGTCGCCGACGTGTGGCGGGAACTGCCGATGGACAAGCGGATCATCATGCGTTTCTGGTCGGTGCCGCCGGAGGAGGTGCCGGCCGGCCGCCAGGAGCGGATCGACTGGCTTTTCGACTGGTGGGGTCGGATCGACGAGTGGATCGCCGCCAATCGGGACGACGCCGCGTAGGGTGCGCTGGTGGACCAGATCTGCGTGGTGACGACGGTGGTGGACGCCCGCTCGGTCGCTGATGTGATGGCGGCCGCAGCCGTCGCCGGTCGGCTCGCCGCCTGTGCTCAGGTGGGCGGCCAGGTGGACAGCACCTACTGGTGGCGTTCCGGGGTGGAGACCAGCACCGAATGGTCGGTGCAGTTCAAGACCGCGCCGGACCGGGCCGCCGCGCTGGTGGAGCAGATCCGCGCCAGCCACCCGTACGAGGTGCCGGAGATCCTGGTCACCCGGGTGGACAGCGGCGACCCCGCCTACGCCACGTGGGTGCACGAGCACAGCCGACCCTGAGTACCCGCACTCTGGCCAGGTGATCTCCCGGCCACCATGATGGCCGGGTGCAGAACACCGGCTATCCCTGTCCCGCCTGCGGCGCACCGGCCGACCTCGGCACCGGCTGCTCCGGCTGCGGTCGTCCGCCGTACCCGGCCGCCGCCGAGGTGATCCGGCTCGACCGGGAGATCGTCGCGCTCGTCGGCGAGGTCGAGCGGGCACGGTCGGCGTACCAGCGGCTCGCCGACCGGCTGGGCGCGGCCCGGCAGCGTCGGGCGGCGTTGGCAGCGGCGGTCCGGGCGGAGTTCCCCGGGCCCGCGACCCGGGCGCCGGTGCGTCCCGCCGCTGGCCCGGTGCCGGGCCGCCCGGTGCGTGCCGCGACCGCGTGGCCAGCCGCGGCCCCACCG